>NZ_CDWWXB010000197.1:6053-6924 GCF_977971855.1 Frankia sp. CoWAU3
TCCGTCTCTGACTGCGGGTGGTGGCTGGCGAGGATGTCGGCGAGGAGCTGTTCGTCTTCGGGACGCAGATCCGCGACGAAGCGGGCCAGGGCTTCAGCCCGGTTGGCGCCAGCGCGGAGCAGGCGGGTCATCTGGCGGGCGGTGAGTGCGGCGTCGAGGGTTTCCGGTTCGGCGGCCAGCGTGTAGGCGTAGGAGCGGCCGGCGGGCTGCCGGGTGAGTGCACCCTTGTCGTGCAGCCGGGCCAGCGTGGTCATCACGGTGGTGTAGGCCAGCGGCTCGCCGAGTTCGGCGAGCGTCTCGGTCGGGGTGAGCGGCCGGCCGGCCGCCGCGATCGCGGCGAGCACCTCTCGTTCGAGCGCTCCCGGCTCCCGCCGCTTCGCCATCCGTTGCCCTCCTCACGGCTGTCGCCCGCGGCTGTCGCTTGCGGCCACTCACTACTATCGCGTTGATAGTACGAACGGTCGAGTGGTACGGGCTTGCCCTGGCCCGCTGTCGACCATCCGCGTAGCGGGCCTCTCGGTGGCAGTGGATCGGTCTCCACCCGGCCCGGCCCTTGCCGCCTGCCGCGCACCCGTGCGTCTACTATTCATCGAGTAGTAGATATCTTGAGGGAGGGACGTATGGCGGCTGGCGTACCGGCGGTGGAGGCTACCGGCCTGGTGAAACGCTTCGGCGGTCTCACTGCGGTGGATCATGTTGATCTGCGGGTGGACGTCGGGGAGGTCTACGGCATCCTCGGCCCGAACGGCGCCGGGAAGACGACGTTCCTGCGGATGCTGTTCGGGTTGATCCGCCCGGACGCCGGGGTGTTGCGGCTGTTCGGCCGCAGTTGGGTCCAGGCCGGCCCGGCGACATTGGACGGGGTCGCGGC
>NZ_CDWWXB010000198.1:0-4841 GCF_977971855.1 Frankia sp. CoWAU3
AAGACCGAGGCCTACCTCGGCCTGACCGCCTACACCTTCGCGATCCGCCGCCTACAGGGGACCGTCGGCACCGGCGCCACGGCCCGCTCCGGCGAGGCCGGGGTCGCCGTCCTCATGCGGTACACGCTGCGGCTGCTCACCGCCCAGCAGTTCCAGCGGGCCGCCACCCTGGTCTGCGCCGCCGAGGTGCAGCGCCGTGCGGACCCGGCGACCTGGGGTGCCACGCCGTTCCGCATCGGTCTGTGGGTCGGCGGCGGGGTGTCCCCGAACCGGTTCGAGGACGCCCGCGACCAGGTCGGCGAGGCGCGCGAGGCCGGCGACGGCAAGCGGGCCAACGTCCTGCAGACCCTGAGCTGCCCGTGGTGCGGCAGCGCGCTCGGGGCCCATACCGACGCCCACGTCGACGAGGACCTCCGCCGGGTGCTGCTGTACTGCCCGAACGGCGAGGGGGCCGACGCCTGCCCGTTCTCCCG
The DNA here is from genome assembly GCF_977971855.1 of Frankia sp. CoWAU3. Taxonomy (NCBI): domain Bacteria; kingdom Bacillati; phylum Actinomycetota; class Actinomycetes; order Frankiales; family Frankiaceae; genus Frankia; species Frankia sp. CoWAU3. Next base: position 474 of record NZ_CDWWXB010000198.1, read on the forward strand.
GCGGGCGGCGCCCGACGAGGGCCTGCCGGTGCTCACCGTCGACGAGGAGATCTACCGCTACGCCCCGAGTCTGGTCATCGCCACCGTCGACAAACTCGCCCAGCTGCCCTGGCGAGGCGAGGCGGGGATCCTGTTCGGCCGGGTGAGCCGACGCTGTCCCCGGCACGGGTACCGCCACGACGACCTCGACGCCCGCACCGGCTGCGGCGAGCGTCACCACAGCCGCGGCAGGCGGCCCGCCGTGACCAGCGAGCCGGTCGTCCGGCTGCGCCCGCCCGATCTGATCATTCAGGACGAGCTGCACCTGATCTCCGGTGCGCTCGGCACCACCGTCGGCCTGTTCGAGAGTGCGGTCGACGAGCTGTGCACCTGGCTGGTCCCGGCCGGCGCGCTCACCGGCCCGAAGATCGTGGCCTCGACGGCGACCACCAGGCGGGCTCGCGACCAGGTGCTCGGCGTCTTCGGCCGCGGCCTCGCCGTCTTCCCGCCCCAGGTGATCGACGTGACCGATACGTTCTTCTCCCGGCGGGTCCCGGTCACCCCCGCCACCCCGGGCCGGCGCTACCTCGGCGTCTGCGCGCACGGGACGAGGATGAAGTCCGCCGAGATCCGCCTCGCTGAGATCCTGCTCCTCGCCGGCCAGACCCTGTTCGACCGGCACGGCACCCCCGCCGAGCCCTATCTGACCCTCGTCGGCTACTTCAACGCCACTCGCGAGCTCGCCGGCATGCGCCGCTACCTCGACGACGACGTCACCACCCGGGTGCGTACCCACGGCCGGCGCAAGGGGCTCGCCAACCGCATCGTCACCGGCACCGGCATGCTCGCGATCTCGGAGCTGACCTCCCGGGTCTCGTCGGCGGACATCAGCGAGGTGCTGGGCCGCCTGGAGATCCCCTTCGACCCCGAGCTCGACACCTCCGCGCGGCGGGAGGCCGTCGCCGAGAACGTCCGCGCATCGTTCCGGAGCAGGGAGCGGGACCGGCGGGCACCGCACCCCCTCGCCGAGCGCACCCGCGCCCGGAGCAACCAGGACCGGATCCCGGTCGACGTGGTGCTCGCGACTTCGATGCTCCAGGTCGGGGTGGACGTCTCCCGGTTCGGGCTGATGGCCGTGATCGGCCAGCCGAAGAACACCGCCGAGTACATCCAGGCGTCCTCCCGGGTCGGCCGGGACGCCGGCCGCCCGGGTCTTGTCGTCACCCTGTACAACTGGGCCCGGCCGCGGGATCTCGCTCACTACGAGGACTTCGAGCACTACCATGCGACCTTCTACCGGCAGGTGGAGGCGCTGTCCGTGACCCCGTTCACCCGCCGCTCCCTCGACCGGACCGCCACCGGCACGTTCGTCGCCGCCGTCCGGCACGCCGACGAGGCGAACACTCGCAACGTCGACGCCCACGACGTGGACCTCGCCGGTCCGACGGTCAGTGGAGTGATCGACCGGCTGCTGGCCCGCGCCGAGGCCGTCGCCGGGCCGCGCGGCCGGGAGTACCTCGAAGAACGGATCCGGCAGCTGATCGAGAGGTGGGAGCTGACGAGGACGGGCCCGTCCCGGATCGGTTATCGCACGGCCGGGGGACAGCAGCGGGTCACCGGCCTGCTGGAGCCCGCCGGGCACGTCCGCTGGGACGTTCTCACCGTCGCCCAGTCGATGCGGGAGACCGAGCGCTAGATCAACCTGCTGGTGCCCGGCCCCGCCGAGATCTTCACCCCCGCCTACGGCGAGCCGGACTGGGCGTTCGGCGCGCCGCCGGACGCCGACGGTACCGGTGAGATCGGCAGCGGCGGTGAGATCGGCAGCAGCGGTGAGATCGGGAGCAGCGAGGTGGACGACAGGGACGAGGTGGACGACGAGGCCGCCCCGGTCGGGGACGAACTGGGGGAGACGGCCTTCGCGGCGGCACGGGCGGGCCGTCCGGCGCGGTCGGCCCGCGCGGCGCTCCCGGGGAGGGGTATCTGATGGTCACGGCGTTCCACCGGCGGGTCGGCGCGGTCCGGCCCAGCCACCTGATGTTCACCAGCGGTGTCGGCGCGCTCGTCGACCTGCCGAACTTCTCCGCGATCGTCCGCGGCGTTGACGACTGGGACTACCGCAACGTCCCCGAGTACCAGCCGATCGTCGAGCCGCGGTTGCTCGCCGCCGTGCGGCGGCTGTACGACCGGGGCGTCACCGAGCTGCGCCCGGCCTCGTGGGCGGAGACCGATGCGGGCGACCGCAGTGGGCAGGGCGCCCGCATCGGCGTGCCCACCGTGCCGTTCCCGAACTGGCTGCGCTGCACCGCCTGCAACGAGCTGGACGTGATCGCCTCCCGCGCGTTCGGGTTCGAGAACCCGTGGCTGACCCGGCCCCAGGACGCCCGCTTCTTCCACGGCACCTGCGGGCGGAAGAAGACCGGCCGCCGGCCGCTCGCGGTGGCGGCCCGTTTCGTGCTCGCCTGCACCGCGGGTCATCTCGACGACTTCCCCTACCCGATGTTCGTGCACCGGGGCGCGCAGTGCGCCAGGGCGAGTCATCCCCGGCTGCGGATGGAGGACCGCGGCGGTAACCTCGGCGCCAACGTCGAGATCCGGTGCGTGAACTGCGACGCCCGGCGCAACATCCGGGAGGCCATGGGTCGTCGCGGTGCGGGGCACCTGCCACGCTGCCGGGGCCGCCATCCCCACCTGGGGACCTTCGCCGATGGCGGGTGCCCGCAGGAGTCCCGCCTGCTCGTCGTCGGCGCCTCCAACCAGTGGTTCGCCCAGACGCTGTCGGTGCTGTCGGTGCCGCGGACCGGCGCCAGTGAGCTGGCGGTCAAGGTCGAACAGCACTGGGAGGTCTTCGAAAAGATCAACAATATGGCGATTCTGGACTTTGCCCGCTCAGTGCCGATCCCGGTGTTCCGTCAGCTGGAGACGTGGTCGAACGCCGAGATCTGGGCCGCGGTCGAGCGGCATCGCGCCGCGATCGCAACCGGCCCGGCCCCGGGTTCCGACGCCGACGGCGAGCGGTCCTACCCGGATCTGCGCACCCCGGAATGGGAGATCTTCTCCTCCGCCGTCCTCCCGGAACCCACCGACGATTTCGCCCTGCGCCGCGAGCCAGGCGGTGTGCCGGCGCCGCTTGCCGGCTGCTACGCCGACGTCGTGCAGGCCGAACGCCTGCGGGAGGTACGGGCGCTGACCGGGTTCACCCGGCTGGACGCGCCCGACCCGGACGACCCCGACCTCGTCATCCGGGCGCCGCTGGCCCGTGGGCCGGCTTCCTGGGTACCGGCGAGCGAGGTCCGCGGCGAGGGCATGTTCCTGCGGGTGCCCGAGGAGATCCTCGGCCCGTGGGCGCGCCGCGTCGCGGACAGTGTCGCGATGCGCGAGCACCGCGACGCCTACAGCCGATTCCGGGTGAACCGCTACTCCGACCGGATCGCCGCGGACTTCGACCCCATGCAGGGCTGGCCCGGGGAGCGCTTCCTCGCCCTGCACACCCTGTCCCACCTGCTTATCCGGACTATCGCGCTGGAGTGCGGCTACAGCTCGGCCAGCCTGAGCGAACGCATCTACGCCGGGGACGACGGCGACCCGCGCGGCGGCATCCTCATCTACACGGCCGTCCCGGACGCGGAGGGCACCCTGGGCGGGTTGGTGTCGCTGGCCGAGCCCGACCAGCTGCTCCGGCTGACCCGCCGGGCCCTCGCCGATGCCCGGCACTGCTCGTCCGATCCGCTGTGCGCCGAGCGGCTGCCGTCGGCGCCCGCCGACTTCCTGCACGGCGCCGCCTGCCACGTCTGCCTGTTCGTGTCCGAGACGACCTGCGAGCGTGGCAACCGCTTCCTCGACCGCCGGTTCGTCGTGCTCCTCGGAGACGAGCCGCAGGACCGCGCCCTCGCCCTGTTCGGCGGGCTGCCGTGAACGGGCTGCCGGTGAAGACCAGCGGCCGGGACACGGCGAGCTCTGCGGCGGACACGGCGAGCTCTGCGGCAGACGCGGCGAGCTCTGCGGCAGACACGGCCACGGCCGCAGACACGGCCACGGTCACCGCCACCGACATCGCCCGGCTGGCCGGAGTCGGGCGGGCCGCGGTCAGTAACTGGCGGCGCCGGTTCGCCGACTTTCCCGCACCCGTCGGGGGGACGTCGACCAGCCCGCTGTTCGCGCTGGCCTCCGTGGCGGACTGGCTCGCCCGGCATGACCGACCGTTCCAGGTCGAGGCGGCCGACCAGGTGTGGCAGCGGATCCGGGGGGCCGTCGATGATCCACGCCTCGGTGAGGTGACCGGCTATCTCGGGGGTTTCCTCATTTATCGTCAGCGGGATCCCGCGGGCGCCACGGCACTGCTCGGGGAGAGCGACGCGGTGGCGGCCGTATCCCTGGAACCGGCGATCGCCC
>NZ_CDWWXB010000198.1:5011-5577 GCF_977971855.1 Frankia sp. CoWAU3
CCGGCACGGCCACGCGGAGCTCTTCGACGCGCTGCGCGCCCGCTACCGCGAGGTCTGCTCCCGGCAGGTGGCGGAGCCTCCGCGGGCGGTCGGGGAGCTGATGGTGACCCTCGCCGGCCTGCGCGGCCGGGCGGGGGCCGCCACGGTGCTCGACCCGGCCTGCGGGATCGGCGGGCTGCTGGAGGCCGCCCGGGCCGCGGGGGCGGGCCGCCTGCTCGGCCAGGATGTCAACCCGACGATGGCGCGGGTGAGCGCCGTCGGACTGCTGCTGCGGGGTGGTGACGCGCGGATCGTCGCGGGCGATTCGCTGCTCGCCGGCACCTTCGCCGGGGAACGGGCCGACGCGGTCCTGTGCGCCCCGCCGTTCGGGCAGCGTTCCTGGGGCTACGACGAGCTGCTCGGCGCACCGTGGTGGCGCCACGGTGTTCCACCGCGGGGGGAACCCGAGCTGGCCTGGGTGCAGTACTGCCTGGCGCACGCCCGGGACGGCGCGCAGGTGCTGGTCATCATGCCGGCGGCCGCCGCGTCGCGCCGTGCCGGGCGCCGCATCAGGGCGAACCTGCTGC
>NZ_CDWWXB010000198.1:5927-7148 GCF_977971855.1 Frankia sp. CoWAU3
CGGGGCCGGGGCGACGCCCGCTCAGGTGCTGCTGGGCCTGGCGTGCGATGAGATCGCCGTCGTCGAAGCGGCCTGGGCGTTGTTCGTCGCCGCTGGCGGGTTCGGCGGCGACACCGCCGCCCAGGCGGACCAGGTGGCCGACGACGCCGATCTGCCGGCGGGATTCCGGCGGATGTGCGTTGCGGACCTCCTCGACGACGAGGTCGACGTGAGCCCGCGACGCTACATCGACCATCCTCCGGAAAGAACCGCTGTCGGTGAGTTTCCCGCGGTCGGTGAATTCCCCGCTGTCTGGGAGAATTTCCTGGCGACGGTGGCCTCGTTGTCCTCGGCGGTTCCCCTCCTGACCCCACCGAGGGGATCCGGACCGGCGGACCGGCCGGCTTCGTTGGGCGTCACGTCGAGCGTCACGATCGGTGAGTTGGCAAAAGCCGGATCGTTGACGATCCTGATGGCCCCGTTGCAGACCAGGGCCGGGGTCGGTGACCTGCCGTTGCTCACTGCGGGCGATGTCCGGCATGGGCGGGGCCCGTCGAGCCGGACGGAGGAACTGGCCGGAATGCTCGTTCTCCGGCCCGGCGACGTTGTCTGTGTGACGGCGTCGGGGGAGACCACGGCCCGAGTCGTCGAGGACGCGGGCGTCGTTCTCGGGCCGCGGGTGGTGCTCCTGCGGGGCGATCCCGACCGGCTCGATCCGTACTTCCTGGCCGGGATCCTGCGGGCGGCCGGCCATCGGGCGCACGGGCGATCCGGTGGTGGCGCGGATGCCCGGGCCGCCTGCCGCTCGGGTGGATCGTCGCCGCGCGCCGACCCGCGGCGGGTCCGGATACCGGTTCTCCCGCTGGCCGAACAGCGTTCCCGGGGGCTCGACTTCCAGCGCCTCACGATGGTCGAGAAGTCGCTGCGCAACGCGGTGGAACTGGCCGGGACCATCGTCCGGCTCGGTCATCTCGGAATCGCCGACGGAAGCCTGCGGGGCGGGGAGACAGGTGCCGGGTAATGACACCCCTGCCCGGTACACAGGTCCGGCCGAAGCCTTCTCCTGGTGACGCTGAAGGCGGCGCGGTGCAGCCGGGATCAGCAACCCGACAATGCCGTGGCCGGCCGACAATGCCGTGGCCGATGCCGTTTCCGGGTGGGGGTAGTGTTCCCGGGGATCGGGCGGGAAGGGACCAGGGCTGCGCGAAGGTCGCGTGGTGTGACGGCCTGTTGCGTTAAGTG
>NZ_CDWWXB010000199.1:0-1052 GCF_977971855.1 Frankia sp. CoWAU3
GCCGCTTCACGTCACGGCGACACGCCGGCCCACCCCAAACCACCAGCGACTATCACACAGAGTGACACCCGAAGGTTAAACGACAAGCCCAGGGCATGGGCTAGGCCGCGGGGATGTCGCAGACCTACGAAAGTCCCGACTTGCCTTCGTCTCCCGTCTCGGCGTTATCGCCGGCCTGGCGACACGTTCTTGATCAGCCTATGGGTATGCGGGCCGAACTGGACCGCCTGCGCCGCCACGCGCCCTTTTACGACGCGACGGTGGACGAGATCGACGGCCGCCGGATACGGATCGATGATCATTGGCTCACCGATTTCGCGTCGTGCAACTACCTTGGCCTCGATCTCGACCGGGAGATCATCGAGGCGGTCCCGGAGTACCTGGACCGCTGGGGCACCCACCCGAGCTGGTCGAGGCTGATCGCCAGCCCGCGGATGTACGACGACATCGAGCACACGCTCGCAGCTCTCCTCGGTGCCGAGGACGCGCTGCTGCTCCCGACCATCACCCACATCCAGCTGTCGGTGCTGCCCGCCCTCGTGGGCAAGGGGACCCTCTTCGTCGAGGTGCACGCCCATCAGACGGCACATGACGGCGCGGTCGTGGCCGCGGCCCATGGCGCCGCCGTGGCGCGCTTCCGCGAGGACCGGCTCGACCGGCTGGAACGCCGGCTGCGGACGAGCCCCCACCCCCGGGTGGTGTGCGTCGACGGCGTCCACAGCATGACCGGAAACGGCCCGCCGCTCGCCGAGCTCGCGGCGCTCACCCGTGCGCACGACGCCCTGCTCTACGTCGACGACGCCCACGGGTTCGGTGTCGTCGGCGAGCGTGATCCCGCCGCGTCGAGCCCCTACGGCAGCCGCGGCAACGGAATCGTCCGCCATCTCGGCGAGACCTACGACGATCTCGTCCTGGTCGGCGGTTTCTCGAAGGCGTACTCGTCGCTGCTCGCCTTCGTCGCCTGCCCCACGGAGGTGAAGGAGTATCTGAAGTCCACCGCGGGCCCGTACGTCTTCTCCGGCCCGTCGCCGGTGGCGTCCCTGGCGACCGGG
>NZ_CDWWXB010000199.1:1445-6996 GCF_977971855.1 Frankia sp. CoWAU3
AGGCGGTCGAGCGGTTTCCCCTGGTGTCGGTCCCGCAGGCCCGCGCCGGCGACTGAACCCCACCTCGCCGAGACAGGCTCCTACCGGGGTCCCCGCATTGCGCCGGAGGCGCCCGACGGTTCTCCCAGGAACCTCGCCGGGGGCGAGGTGACGGAGACCCCGGACGGCGCCCTAGGCCAGGGGTCCCCGCATGGCGCCGGAGGCGCCATGCGGGGCAAGGCGGGCGACCGGATGCCGGTCCCGGTCGAGGCGGACGTCGGCATCCCGGACGCGGGCCAGAACGGCGAGGAAATCGGCCCGTGGAATCTCCACCGCACCCAGGTCGATCAGATGCGGGGTCGCGATCTGCACGTCCAGCAGTACCCCGCCGGCCGCGGTGAACCGGGCGTCGAAGTCGGCCAGAGCCACCTTGGAGGCGTCGGTCCGGGTGCGGAACATCGATTCACCGACGAACACGCCGCCGACGCCCACTCCATACATGCCGCCGACCAGCTCGTCGCCCTCCCAGACCTCGATGCTGTGTGCCCAGCCCAGGGCGTGCAGCTCGGCGTAGCCCTCGACCAGTTGGGGAGTGATCCATTCGGAGGTACCGCCGCGGCGGCAGCCGCGGACGACGTCGACGAAGCGCTCGTCGACGGTGGTGGTCCACCCGCAGTTACGCAGCCGCTTGCGCAGTGTCCGGTTGACCCGCAGCCGGCCGATCGGCATCACGGCCCGGGGGTCGGGGCTCCACCAGGGCAGGTCCAGCCCACCGGGACGGTGCGGGGGCAGATGGGGGATGCGTCGGGCGGCCACCGCCGCCCGCAGGATCTCGCGCAGCCACCCCCCGCCCCCGCGGGTCCCACTGCTCGCGTCGTCGCTGTCGTCCCCGTGGGCCTCGTCGTCCCCGTGGGCCTCGTCGTCCTCATGGACCTTGCCGCCGTCGGCCTCGTTCGCCGGCCAGGGGAAGGCGCCGGCCCGGTAGGCGCCGATCAACGTCGCCGGATCCAGCTCACCGCCGACGGCGACCGGGGCTTGGCGGGGGCTGCTCAGCAGCGAGAACCCGTCCCATACGGTGGGGCCGAGATCGCGGGGCGGCGCCGTCAGCGCCACGACTTGACCGCCGGCGTCCGATCCGGGGCGACTGGGGCGTTCAGCACGGCACTCTCCATCGTCGGGGAGAGATCGCCGGGACATTCCTCCGTCCGGCCGATCGTCTCCGGATCGATCATGCCAGCCGACGGCGCCCGTCGCCGCAGTTGTTCGGTCACCTGCTCAGATGGGCCCGGATGGCCGAGGAAGTAGCCCTGAGCCAGGTCGCAGCCGAAATCCCGCAGCATCCGCATCGCTCCAGCGGTCTCCACGCCCTCGACGACGATGCGCAGGCCGAGCGCGTGGGCGAGCCCGACCGTCGAACGGACGATCGCCTCGGCCCGGCCATCGACCTCCATGCGCTGGATGAATGACTTGTCCAGCTTCAGCACGTCAACGGGCAGCTCCCAGAGCCTGGCCAGGGAGGAGTACCCGGTGCCGTAGTCGTCGACGGCGATTCCGATCCCCAGGTCGCGCAGCTCCCCGAGTACGGCGGCCGTGCGGACCCGGTCGAGCATCAACGTGGTCTCGGTGATCTCCAGCTCGAGTGCCGTCGGGCTCAGCCCGAAGCCGGAGAGCATGCCGCTGACCTGTTCGGGAAAGCCACGGTCCAGCAGGTCCGAGGCGGACAGGTTCACCGCCACCGCTACGTCGAATCCGGCGGAGTGCCACTGCCGGCACTGGCCCAGGGCGGTCTCAGCACCTCGATGGTCAGCATCCGGATGAAACCGGCCTGTTCGGCCAGGGGGACGAATTCCTCTGGCCCGAGCAGGCCGCGGCTGGGATGCCGCCAGCGGACCAGGGCCTCCACGGCATTTGCCTGCCCGGAATCGAGGTCGACCTTGACCTGGTGGTGCACCTCCAGCTGGCCGGTGCCGAGCGCCGCGCGCAGGGACTCGATCATGTCGAGGCGGACGAGGCTGTTCACGTCGGAGCCGGGACGGTAGGACTCCACGCCGGTGCGGCCCGACTTCGCGGCATACATGGCCACGTCCGCACGCTGCAACAGGATGTGGGCGTCCTCGGCGTGGTCGGGGTACACGGCGGCGCCGATGCTCGCGCCGACGTGCAGGGTCACCCCGCCGACGTCGAAGGGATCGCCGAGCACGGCCAGCACCCGGTCGGCGACGCGTTTCGCGGCCTCGATGTCCGCGTGTTCGAGCAGGACCGCGAACTCGTCGCCGCCCAGGCGGGCATGCAGGTCGCCGGGACGCAGGGCGTCGGAGATACGGGTTCCGACCTGCGCCAGTAGCGCGTCGCCCACCTGATGCCCCAGCGAGTCGTTGATCTCCTTGAACCGGTCAAGGTCCAGCAGGAGGAGGGCGAAGGTGCCCACCCCGGTGGCGCGCTGCTCGGCCTTCGTCAGCCGTTCGATGAAGCCACGCCGGTTTGCCAGGCCCGTCAGCTCGTCAGTGCGGGCCAGCACCTTGCTTTCGGCGAGCTGCTGGACCTCGATGAAGGTGAACGCGGCGCGGGCCAGGGCCGTCAGCACCGTGGCCGCGGCGAGTCCGACGGTGACCTTTGGCAGCTGGACCGTGGCGCCGAGGACGAGCAGACCGAGCGCGATCACGGTGAGCACCAGTGGGACCGCGATGACGCCCCAGCCGGACATCTTGGCCGGTGGGTGCCAGCGCGGTCGCAGCCAGGCGGCCAGGGCCGGCATGAGCACCGAGAACAGCCACAGCGTGCCGAGGAGGCCGGACCCGGGGTCCTTGTCCGTGGTGACGATGACCAGCAGGAGTGAGTCGGCTATCGCGAAGCCCACCAGCCCGATGCCCAGCAGCCACCACAGCCGGCCGGGATGCCAGCCCAGTAGGCTGAACACCGTGACGATCAGCAGGATCAGCAGCAGGTCGGCGAGCGGATAGATCAGGTTCGCCGTCATCGTCCACGCGCTGTAGCGCGGATACGCGTTCGCCATCGCCACGCCGATGCCGCTGGTCAGCGCGGCCACGCCGAGCAGGCCGACGAGCGCGTCCATCCAGACGCTCGTGTGCAGCTGGAGCACTCTTCTGCGTAGCAGGAGGATGACGGCGACATAGCACGCTGGATAGAAGAGCAGCCAGCCGAGATCGGCCAGCGACGGCCCGAGGTCGTCGTCCTGCCGGCCGGCGACCGCCGCGTTGTAGTAGATCGTCGCGCCTCCGTAGCTGATGAGCCCGGTGCCGAGCAGGGCCCAGGGCAGGCGTTCGCCGCGGATCAACACCGCCCGCGACAGGCAGATCAGGCCCGAGCCGAGGGCGACGCCGTAACGCAGCGACCCGGTCTCGTTGCCGATGTGGGGCACGGTGACGAACGCGGAAACGGACAGGTAGACCGTGGCGACGATCAGGACGAGCTGGGCAATCCGGATCAGACGGAACCGGCACGGGGGAGGGAGAGAGGCGGTCAACCGGTCATCCCCCCGCAGAGTGGTGGAAACCTGTGCACGTGCCCGGCATCGTGCCGACGGCCATCGCCCGGTGCCGCGGCGACGACACCAGCGGCACCGACGGCCGTTTTGCCGGCCGGTTCGCCGAAAAATATGATCTTTTATGGGTGCGCCGTGGGCGGGCGATGGTGGCGACTCCCCCTCCGGCCCCTCTCCGGTGCCGCCATGGTGCCGACTCCGCAGATCCAGTAATCGACCGGCGCCGATGGCGACCGGTCCTGCGGGAGGAGTAGGGCTACCTCCGTCGAGGGAAAGGGTACGGACACCCCGGAGGTCCCGCCACCCGGGCCTCATGTGACCATCATGACGGAGGCTTGGCCGGGCATGCCTACATTCTCGTGCATCTCAGCCTCTTGTCATTTATATATCGAAATTTGTTGCGATTTGCGGGCGTGGCGTTGGGTTCGGGTGGGGTGACCGCGCGCAGGCGTGGTCGTGTCGTCGACTCATCACGTCAGGGAGTCCCGATCATGATCACCGCGGCCGGAGGCTGTCGCCGCGCGACAGATGGGAAAATATCGGCTATGTCCCGCTTTCCGCGCTGGAGGCGGGGGAGGAGCGCACATGCGGATCGGTCTGCAACTACCCGACTTCACCTCCCCGCACGGTTCCGGGCGGCTCGGGGAAGATCTGGCCGAGGTGGTCCGCGTGGCGGACACGGTCGGATTCGACTACCTGGCCGTCATGGACCACTTCTTCCAGATCGCGATGGTCGGTCCGGTCGAGAACGAGATGCTGGAGGCGTACACGACGCTGGGTTTCCTGGCCGCCCACAGCCGCCGCGCGAAGCTGCTGACCCTGGTCACCGGGACGGTCTACCGGGCGCCCGGCGCCCTGGCGAAGATCGTCACGACGCTGGACGTGCTCTCCGGCGGGCGGGCCTGGCTGGGCATCGGCGCCGCCTGGTACGAACAGGAGGCGGTCGGTCTCGGTCTGCCGTTCCCGCCGCTGGCCGAGCGGTTCGAACGGCTGGAGGAGACGCTGCAGATCTGCCTGCGGATGTGGAGCGGTGACGAGAGCCCCTTCTCTGGCCGGTACTACCAGTTGGCCCGTCCACTGAATTCGCCGCGGCCGCTGACGCGGCCGCATCCACCCATCCTGATCGGTGGGGGTGGCGAAAGGAAGACGCTGCACCTCGTGGCCCGGTACGCACAGGCGTGCAACCTCTTCCCCGGTCCCGATCTGGCGCGCAAGCTCCAGGTGCTGCGTGAACACTGCGAACGCGAGGGTCGGAACTACGACGACATCCTCAAGACCGTGGTCTTCTCCTTTGACGTCGGACCGAGGGGGGAGAATGTGGCGAGGATTCTCGACGAGCTGAACGACCTGGCCGAACTCGGTGTCCAGGCGGTTCTCGGTGGCGTGCGCGACGTCTGGCACGTCGAGCCTCTGCACATACTCGGTGAAGAGGTGATTCCGCGGGTCGCCGGGCTCGCCGAGATCTCCTGACCCAGATCTCCCGACCCAGATCTCCAGGCCGGTCCCGAAAGGGGGGCAGCTCGTTCTCGGCCAGGCCCGTGCGCGGCGCCGGACCCGGGGACCTCCCGTCAGCCCGAGCGGAGCCGCTGGTCATGAGTCCAACGCGTGCCGGCCGCGCTGACCAGGGCAGCCGGCAGGCGATTACCCGGGCAGTCCGGCGACCGGACAGGAAACGGACCTTGAGGGATGTCCAGCGCTCGATTCCGACATTGTCGCCCGTCCGCGCTGTCCGTCTGACTACTCTGCTGGTGGGAGAACTGGCGGGGCAGCGGAACGATGTCGTTGGAACTAGGTCGTCGATGTCGAACGAGAAGCACCCGGGCTGGACTCCGAGTACTCTTCGTCGCTTCCGTGAGGCCCGGGGGCCTGACGCAGGACGGGCTTGCCGAGCAGGTGCGTGGCCTCGCTGGGGGAGAAAACTTCACACCGCCCGCGGCGACCGCGGAAATGGTCCGTCGGCACGTAAGTGTTCGGTGATGTCGTGGGAGGGCTCGCCGAATGCCCGGCCGGCGTTGCCGGTCGGGTGCTGTCGGTGAGGCGAGTTAAGGCGCGGGTCCGTCGTGATCGGGG
>NZ_CDWWXB010000200.1:0-2296 GCF_977971855.1 Frankia sp. CoWAU3
CCCGGGGAACTGCTTGGTGCACTGCTCGACGTGGGCAGTTACTGACATCCCAGCTGAACAAGGGAGAACCATCCATGCTCCGGCGGCTTGAGAAGCCGCCGGCTTTAGCCGGCGGAGGAGTCACCAGCAACCGTTCCAGGGGTGCGAACCGCACGTAGTCCACAGGTTCGGTGTCCACAGGTTCGGTGTTGGACGTCAGGGGCTCGGCGGGCCACGGTGTCTCGATTCGTCGGAGCGGTCAGTAGGCGTGCGTGCCGGGAGCACTGCTGCCGGTGTAGGAGGCGAGACCGGATACCAGCTTCGCGAGGGCGGGGTCCTCCTCGTAGCGACGCTTGTGCAGGGCTGCGATCTTCTCGGCGATCTCCGGGTCCTTGTGGTCGGTGACGTCGAACGACACGAACGTGCCGACCAACGGGAGCCCGATCTCGTCGGTATGCCGGTGGGCGGGGTGCTTGAGGTACTCCCAGTATCCGTCGAGGTCCTCGATGACATAGGTCGCGCCCCACTCGAACTCGCCGCCGACGTCGCGGCCGACCACGAACGAGGTCACCGACGGGATGACACGACCTTGGTTGCGCAAGCTCTCGACCGCTTCCTCCACCTTGTCTGCCGGGGCGTCGGGGCGAAGGGTCATGCGGACCGTGTGGTAGATCATCGGGTGTCGTCCTTTCCCTGATGGGGTGAACGGATCAGCAGCGCCGCGGCGATCGCGCCCGCGAGGGCCGCGATCCCGGTCCAGGTGAAGGCTCCGGCGACGCCGGAGACCTCGATGCCGCCGCCGCGAGCACGGTCGCCCGAGCGGCGCGCGTCGGGGACTCGCACAGGTGGCCCGTGGTCATGGACACCGGACTCCCTCCGTCGAGTCGGGTAGTGGCTCGACTCGAGGCTCGCACTGGTCCGGCACCGCCCGCGTCGGTGAAAACCACCTACATCGGCGCGCATACTGTTCCCGTTGTGGGGATACCGGTCCGGACGTTCGTCGGCAGGGGTGAGGAACGCCGCAGGCTCGAGGCGCTGGTCGCGGGCGCCAAGGACGGCGAGGGCGGGGTGCTGGTGCTCCGCGGCGAGGCCGGTATCGGCAAGAGCGCACTGCTCGACCACCTGCGGCGCTCGGCGCAGGGGATGCGGGTCATCGAGGCGACCGGATCCCAGTTTGAGACCGAGTTCCCGTTCGCCGCACTGCACCAGCTGTGCGTCCCGGCCCTGGGCGACCTCGCGGCACTACCCCCGCCACACCGCGCGGCACTGGAGGCGGCGTTCGGCCTCGCCGACGGCACACCAGAAATGTTCCGCATCGGCATGGCAGCCCTGGAACTGCTGGTCACCGCGGCGGGGTCGGAACCGGTGCTGTGCCTCGTCGACGAGGCACACTGGCTCGACGACGCATTGACACGGATACTGACGTTCCTTGCGCGGCGCATCGCGGCCGAACCGGTGGCGATGGTGCTGGCCGCACGGCACGGACTTGACGAGCTACCGAGCGTCGAGGTGACCGGGCTGGCCGACGACGACGCCCGCCGGCTGCTGGCGGACACCCGCGCCACGCTGGACGGGACCGTGCGGGACCGCGTGCTCGCCGAGGCCAGGGGCAACCCGCTCGCGCTGCTCGCGCTGCTCGAACTGCCCGGCGCCGGCGGCTTTGCCCTGCCCGACGCGTCCTCGGTGCCCAGCAGGGTCGAACGCAGTTTCCAGGATCGTCTCGTGCCCCTGCCCGAGGACGTGCGATTGCTGCTGACCGTGGCTAGCGCCGACCCGACCGGTGACCCCGGCCTGTTGTGGGCCGCAGCCGAACGACTCGGTGTCGGCCCGGCGGCTGGCGCGCACGCCGAGGCGTCCGGGCTGGTCGAGCTCGGCCCGCGCGTGCGGTTCTGCCACCCGCTCGCCAGGTCCGCGGTCTACCAGGCCGCCGCCGTCGAGGACCGCCACGCCGCGCACCAGGCGCTCACCGAGGTCACGGACCCGGAACGGGACCCCGACCGGCGGGCCTGGCATCGCGCGCAGGCCGGTGCCGGCCCCGACGAGGACACCGCCGCGGAACTGAACCGTTGCGCCACCCGTGCCGCGGCACGTGGGGGAGTGGCGGCTGCCGCGGCGTTCCTCGCGCGGGCCGCTGCCCTATCCCGTGACCCCGCGCGCCGCACCGAACGCACACTCGCGGCCGCGCAGGCTCACCTCGACTCCGGTGCACTCGACGCGGCGGACGGCCTGCTCACCGCGGTCACGGTGGACGGGACCGACTCCGTCGCGCTGGCCAGGGTGGAGCTGATGCGCGGGCGGATCACGTTCGTGCGCCACC
>NZ_CDWWXB010000200.1:2832-7131 GCF_977971855.1 Frankia sp. CoWAU3
GGCGCGGTGCACACCGGTGACTTCGCCGCCGCCACCTCGGCGATCGCCGAGGAGGAGGCGGTGGCGGACGCGGTCGGGGTGGAGCCGCTGGCGTATCCGCAGCTGCACCTCGCCGCCTTGCGTGGCCGGGAGGCGCAGGCGCGGGCGGTGATCGACGGTTTCACCGCCGAGGCGACCGCGAGCGGCACCGGGCAGACGATCGCCAACGCCGACTGGGCAACGGCCGTCCTGAGTAACGGCCTCACCGACTACCCGGCGGCACTTGCCGCCGCCGAGGCGGCCACCCGGCACGGCGACCTGTTCGTCGCCGCGATCGCCCTGCCGGAACTGGTCGAGGCCGCGGTCCGCTGCGGCGAGCACGAGGTGGCCCGGTCGGGTTCGGTATCGCTCACCGAACGTACCGAGGGCAGCGGCACACCGTGGGCGCTGGGCGTCGGCGCCTACGCCCGCGCACTCGTCACCGGCGACGAGGACGACTTCGCCGCGGCCATAGGTCACCTTGAGAGGAGCCCGCTCGCCCCGTATCTGGCCAGGGCGCACCTGCTCTACGGCGAGTGGCTGCGCCGCCAGGGCAGGCGACGCGACGCCCGCCGGCAGCTTCGTACCGCCTACGACCGGTTCGCCGACAACGGCATGGCGGCCTTCACCGACCGCGCCGCCGCCGAGCTGCGTGCGGCCGGCGCCGACGTGCGCGGCCGCACGTCGGGCACCACCGACGACCTCACCGCGCAGGAGACCCACATCGCCTGCCTGGTCGCGGAGGGCGCCACGTCAAAGGAGGTCGCGGCACGGCTGTTCATCAGCCCCCGCACCGTCGACGCCCACCTGCGCAATATCTTCCGCAAGCTCGGCATCACGTCCCGTCGCCAGCTCCGGGACCTGCCCGCACTGCGTACCCCCACCGCCAGATGAGTGTGAGCGTGCCGCGTACCGCGGAGTCCTGGTGGGTCGAGCTGGACGGCCGCGCCGTCGATCGTGGCTTCGCCCGCTCAGGCCTTCTACTCTGGCCGCATGCCGGAGGGGTCGACAGCGCAGCGCCGCCAGCCGGGGACCAGGTCCCGGCGGCGTGGTCTGATCATGTTGGCCGGGTTGGCGGCCCTGGTGGTCGCACTGCTGGTGGTATGGCTGATCCGGGTCAGGAGCGACCAGGCTACGGGGGCCGGTGCCGCCCGCCCTCCGGGTTCCGTTCCCGCGCCGGGCCGGGGAGCCGACTCTGCCCTGCCCCGTGGCGAGGGCGGCGTCGTGGACGTGTACGCGCACGCGCGTGCCGGGATGCTGAGCCCGGTGGTCCGCGACGATCCGCCTCTCGTGTACGTCCCGAACCTGCGCGACGGCACCGTCACGGTCATCGACCAGCGCACGCTGCGGGTCGTGGACACCTACGCCGCCGGCCGCGAGCCGCAGCACGTGGTCCCCTCCTGGGACCTGCGGACCCTGTGGGTGAACAACAACCGCGGCAACAGCCTGTCACCGATCGATCCGCGGACCGGTCGGCCCGCCGGGCCCGCGGTACCGGTCGCGGACCCGTACAACCTGTACTTCACTCCCGACGGGGCCAACGCGATGGTCATCGCCGAGGCGAACCACCACATCGACTTCCGTGATCCGCACACGTTCGCCCTACGGCACAGCCTGGACGTGGGCACGGCCTGCGCGGGCGTCAACCACGTCGACTTCTCCGTCGACGGCTCCTATGCGATCGCCACCTGCGAGTTCGCGGGACGACTCGTCAAGATCGACATCCCGCGTCAGCGGGTCATCGGATATCTGGACCTCGGCCGGGACGCCGCTCCACAGGACATCAAGATCGATTCGGCCGGTCGGATCTGGTACGTGGCGGACATGAACGCCGACGGTGTCCACCTCGTTGACGGGGATCGCTTCACCAGGGTCGATTTCGTCCGGACCGGGCCGGAGACCCACAGCCTTTACCCGAGCCGCGACGGCCGATTCCTGTACGTCGCCAACCGGGGTGGCCACATGGACTCCATGAAGCCGCCGTTCCCGCACTCCGGCGACCAGGGCTCGGTCTCGGTCATCTCCTTCGCCACCCGGACCGTCGTGGCCACCTGGCCGATCCCCGGTGGGGGAACCCCGGACATGGGCAACGTCGATGCCAACGGCTCGCGGCTGTGGTTGTCCGGCCGCCGCAGCAACGTCGTGTACGTGTTCGACACCGGCGGGCCCGGAGGTTCGGAGCCGAAGGCCGGCCGGCTGCTGGCTCGGATCCCCGTCGGCCGTGAGCCGCACGGTCTCGCGGTCTGGCCGCAACCCGGTCGCTACTCCCTCGGCCATACTGGGATCATGCGCTGAGGGTCGGACGAGCTCGGGGCCCCCTCATCCGGGCCGGGAGCGAGCGGGTTGACTGAAACGGATTTTCATGATCCATAATACCATGGAAGATTCATTCTTAGTTTACCTTTGGGTATCTGACCGTTGTGCCTACGCGCTTAGCGTGACGTGTCGTGACTAGTGACGTTACTGTGAGGGTCGCGGGCGACGCTGACGCGCCCGCCGTGTTGGAGCGCATTCGGGCTTTGTCGGCGTCGTTGTCGTCGGCGGAGCAGCGGGTGGCGCGGCAGGTCCTCGCGGACCCGGTTGCGATGATCCACCAGTCGGTGAGCGAGCTGGCGCAGGTGTCGGGAAGCTCGCCGGCGACGGTGGTGCGGTTCTGCCAGAGCCTGGGGCTTCGGGGCTATCAGGAACTCAAGCTGGCGCTGATCCGGGAGACGCTGCCGGTGGAGCGGCAGCTGGTGGACGAGGTGTCCGCGGCCGACGGCCCGGATGAGATTGCCGGGAAGGTGCTCGGCGGGGCTGCGAGTGCGCTGACCGAGGCGGCGCGGGGGATCGACGGTGGCGTGCTGGCGACGATCGCCGACCTGGTCGTCGCCGCGCCGCGGACGTTGTTCGTGGCGGTGGGGACGTCGGCGCCGCTGGCGATGGATGCCGCCTACCGGCTGACCACGGTCGGGGTCGATGCGCGGTTCGCCGGGGACGCGCATGTGCAGCACGTCACTGCCCGGATGCTGGCGGCGGGTGATCTGTGTGTTGCGGTCAGCCACACCGGCTCGACGGCGGAGACACTGGCGGCGATGCGGGCGGCCGTGGACGCCGGGGCGCATACCGCCGCGATCACGAGCTTTGCCCGGTCACCGTTGACCGAGCTGGTGCAGCACGCGGTGGTGGTGGGCAGTCGGGAGACGGCGTATCGCATCGAGGCGATGACCAGCCGGATCGTGCACCTGTCGGTGCTCGACGCCCTGTTCGCCCTCGTGGTGGTGCGCAGCCCGCGCAGCCCTGGCGCGCTGGCGATGACCGCCGACGTGATCGTCGAACACCGGATGTAGCCGCCTACCAGACCCGGCGGCGCCGGTGTCGACGGCCCGTGGTCCGCCCCCGCGTCCACCGAGGAACGGTATGAGCCCGCGGACCAGCGGTGGATCGGTGGTGGGCGAGGTACGTCCCGGCGGTCGGTCAGCCGCCGGCCGCGTCGGTGATCAGACCGACCAGCGCGGTGACCAGCATGGCAGCGGCGCCGCCCAGCACGACGCGCAGGGCCGGACGCAGCAGCGCCATACCGGCGGCCCGCGCGGCGAGTATGCCCGCGACGACGAGACCGATCACCGCAACCACGACGACGAGCATCAGGCGGCCCGCTCCCGCCGGGGCCGACATCCCGAGGAACGGCACCAGCCCGCCGGCCGTGAAGCTGCCCGCCGACGCGACGGCGGCCTGGACCGGGCGCGCCCGGGTGGCCTCACTCTGGCCGAGTTCGTCGCGCAGGTGCGCCTCCAGCGCACCCCGCTCGGTCAGCGTCACGGCGACCTGCGTGGCGAGGTCGTGCGGAAGGCCGCGCCGCTCATAGATGCCGACCAGCTCGGCGAGCTCGGCCACGGGGTCGGCCGCCAGCTCCGCGCTCTCCTTGGCCCGGTCCGCGCGTTCCACGTCGGCCTGGGAGCTTACCGACACGTACTCCCCGGCCGCCATCGACATCGCCCCCGCGGTCAGACCCGCGATCCCGGCGGTCAGGACCGCGCCGGTGGAGGCGCCGCTCGCGGCGACGCCGACGATGAGACTGGAGGTGGAGACCAGGCCGTCGTTCGCGCCGAGGACGGCCGCGCGCAGCCAGCCCGAACGGTTCGTGCTGTGCCGCTCCCGGTGCCGCCGCACCGCACCGAATGTCGCCATGGGGGCATTACAGCACGGTGTTGACGATCGGCATCGTCTCGGCGGCTGTGGCACAACTGTGACAATCACCCGTTCCACCAGGTGACCCCAGGGCCGCGCAGAGATCACGCT
>NZ_CDWWXB010000201.1:0-4903 GCF_977971855.1 Frankia sp. CoWAU3
ACACTCGCCGCTTGATCTCACCTGGGGAGAACTGCACCCAAAGGCTTTTACCGGATCCCGTGCCGGTGGTGAGCACATAGCTGCTGCCGTCCCGGGCCGCCTCGATGGCTTCCCGTTGGTGCCGATACAGCGTCAGCGACCGCCTGCCGGGATCGCCGGAATCCCTCTTGACCCGGAAGAATCTGCCGCAGTCGGGGTGCAGCAGACCCGTGCCGACCAGTTCGTCGACCGTGCCGCCGGAGGCGAACGCAGGGTTGAGCGAGATCCACGGGTCAGGCCAGCGGACCTTCGCCGCCCGCTCCTGCTCGAGATAATCTTTGATCTTCTCGTCGCGAACCTCGACGAGGGAGTCGGTGAAGGCCGCATAGTCCTCGATCAGGCTCCGATGAGTCTCGAAGACCTCCACGTACTCCCTGCCCTCCTACCCACCAGGTCCGAACAGTGTCCGGCCAGCACATCCAGGTCAGGCGCGGCGGGCCGGGTGCGTCTGACGTCGTACCCTACGGTGATCGGCGCCCGTCGTCCGGCATGACGGACCGGCTTCTGCTTCTGGTGGATCCGCCGCCCGACCCGGCTTGACCTGATCGCGGCACACCGTGGGCTGTTCCGGTGGGTGTCTGTCCAGAGGCCCCGAGCCCGATTCGTCCTTGTGGACACGCACGGCCACACCGGGAACCTTGCCTATCCAGAGGCTTCGACGTCCCTTTTATCCCTCTGGAAAGGCAAGAGAGGGAGTTGGCTACTCGGCTATTCGAAGCGGGGGGGCTGGCCGGTCGCTTCGAGGACGGACATCCACAGATCACCGGCCGGGTCGACCTGGTTGCGCTGGCTGATCGCGAGCGGGATCGGGATGTGGATGAACCGCCGCCGCCAGCGGCCGACGACCATCTCCGTGCGGCCGGACATCGCGGCGTGCACGGCCGCGTGGGCGAGCCGGATCGTGTAGACGCTGTCGTACGGGTTCGCCGGCACGCTGCGGATCACGTAGCTGGGATCGATGTACTTCAGGTTGAGCTCGATGCCCTCGGCGTCGAAGTACTCCTTGATCCGACGGGAGAGCTCCGGGCCGATGTCGTGCAGCTTGCGGTTCCCGGACGCGTCGGTGCTCTCCGGCTGGCCGACGACAAGCTCCTGGCCGGCACCCTCGGCGACGACGACGACGGCGTGGCCGCGCTCGGCCACCCGGCGACGCACGTAGTTCAGCAGACCGCCGTCGCCCTCCAGCTTGAACGGCAGCTCCGGGATGAGCACCACGTCCGCGTTACTCTTCGCCAGCGTCGCGTAGCAGGCGATGAATCCCGAGTGGCGGCCCATGAGCCGGACCACGCCGAGCCCGCCGGGCGCGGACGTCGCCTCGGCGTGCGCGACCCGGATGGACTCCGCGGCCTTGCCGAAGGCCGTCTGGAAGCCGAAGCTCTGGTCGATGTAGGGGATGTCATTGTCGATCGTCTTCGGGATGCCGACCACGGCGATCTTCTCCCCGCGCGTCTCGGCCTCCCGGGCGATCTGCCCGGCCCCGCGCAGGGTGCCGTCACCGCCGATGACGAACAGGATGTTGATGTTCATCCGGGAGAGGCAGTCGACGATCTCGGCGGGATCCTGCTGGCCGCGGGAACTGCCGAGGATCGTCCCGCCGTCCTCGTCGATGTTGGCGACGCTTTCCGGGGTGAGATCGACGACGTCGTGGCCGTAGCGGGCGATGAAGCCCTGGTACCCGTTGCGGAATCCGCAGATCCGCCGAACCCGGTAGTGCGAGGTCAGCTCCAGCACCAGACCGCGGATCACGTTGTTCAACCCGGGACAGAGCCCACCGCAGGTGACGATGCCCACCCGGGTCTTCGACGGGTCGAAGTAGATCTTCCGGCGCGGCCCGGCCGGCTCGAATCCGGGCAGGTCATCGAGCGCGACACCCCGCGAGGAGATCATCAGGGCGGTGTCGTCGTAGAGGACCTTGTCCGACTCATCGATGTAATGCTGCGTCGTCGGCCGCTCCCCCAGCAGCGGCAGGAGCGGGGAGTCAATCCGGCAGACCCCCAGGGTCTTGACCGCCAGATCGGCATTATCCACCAGTATTGGTGCACCCACCGTTACCCGGCCCTCACGTCTCGATCGGCGCTACATCAGTCTTGGTGACTTCGCTTCATACTTACCTGGACCAGAGGAGCACGGACGCCCCCGATCATCCTAGGTTTCTCCACTCCGAGAGTACCGACCCAAACCACCCACCACGACCCCGTCGACGGGATAACCCGCAACCTGCGGACGGAAACAATGGCTTCATAGGCGCGAAACCGGCGTAACAACCTGCCAACCCCGTCCCGACCTGTCCCGGGCGGACACCTCCGGGCGATGCGGGCAGGCGATGCGGGCAGACCGTCCGAGCCGGATAACCCAGACCAGACCAGATCCAGACCCAGACCCGGATCCAGACCCAGACCCGGATCCGGAAGCCCCGCGACGTCGGCGGCCGCGAAGTCCGGTAGACGGTCAGCTCATGCAGTGACCACCATCGCGCGGCGGCCGAATTTGGGGGAGCCCGTCACGGTCCAGGGACCGCAAACTGTGCTCAGGTCCCCCAGATTCGCCGGCCGGCAGCCGGCAGGTCACCGCGCTCAGGACAGCCCGGCCCGGTGCGCGCGCCGCCAGAAGGCTCCCCCACCGAGCAACAGCGCCGCCAGGACGGCAAGGACGCTGACCTGCCCACCGGTATAGGAAAGCGAGTTCCCGCGGGGATCCGTCCCGGTCCTGTCCGGGGCGGGGGGCCGAGGCGCACCCGTGCCAGCGGACGCTCTGGAGTCCCCATCACCACGGCCGTGGTCCCCGCCACCGTCCCCGTCCCGGCCGCCGTCCCCGTCCTGGCCGCCGTGGCCGAGCGCGAGGTGACCACCGGCCGGACCGCCACCACTGAGATAGTTACCGCTGAGAGCATTACCACTGAGATCATTACCGCTGGCAACGCCGCCGTCGAAAGCACGGAGCGAGACCTGCTCCGGCGCCTCGTCGATGGAACGCGAGCTTTCCGCCACGGAACGCGACGGGCCGTCCGCGGGGCGCGAAGCCGCGACCGGAACCGCGGCCAGCACAACCAGCATGCTCGTGAGCACGGCGGCACCGCCGGAACGCAATCCCATGGTGGCTCTCCCCCAGCAGCCCGACTTGGCGCAGCCCGACCGGACGACGTCGGACCAGACGACGTCGGACGGTACCGATGGTCACTATGCGTGTCCAGAAGACGACAGGATCGACACGCCGACGGTTCGCCGCCCCACGTGCGTCCCTGGTAGTGGATCAGGCGTCGGCCTCGTCCGGCGTAGGTGCGGCCACGGACGGAAACGCGCCGCGCGTCCCCGGGCGGCGGTCCGAGCGGCGGTCCGGGCGGGACAGGCCGGAAGCCGGCGATTGTGTCGGAGACAGGTCGTAAGGTCGATCAGGCGAAGGCGAAGGCGAAGGCGAAGGCGAAGGCGGCAGGTGGCATCGCGCCGCCGCGCCCTGACCCAGCCCGCCAGCCGAGGAGCCCGATGTCCGCTCGTGATCAGGTCCGTGGCCGGTCGCTTCGGCTCCTGGACTACCTGGCCGCGCTCGCCGCCGAACGACGCGGTGCCCCCCGTCGCCAGCTCGCCGAGTACGTCCCCGCTCCGCTCCTTCCGGCTGACGTCCCGTCCCATCCGGGGGTCCGGCTCGGCCCGACAACGCAGCGGGAGAGTTGGCTGGAGGTCGCCCGGGTACTTCAGCCGGCCGCGCCGAGCTGGCCACCCCCGCTCGACCGCTACCTGGCCGGGACGGTGGTGAGCCCGGACGCCCCACCCACCATCCCCGCCCATCTCCTGGACGCGGAGGCCGTCGAGCAGACCGGGGAGCGCGAGCCTCCCGGTGTCCCGGGCGAGGAGCGGGACGCTCCGTCGGGCGCCGTCGCCCTGCTCGACGCCTGGGTGCGTCAGGTGTGGCGGCCGTGGGCGCCCGAGGCACGCGCCGCCCGCGACGCGCGCGCCCTCTACCAGCGCCTGTTCGACCTGCGCCTGCGGCTGCAGCGCGAGGCCGCGACCGTGGAGCTGGCCTGGGGGCACTCGGTGCTGTGCTGGCGGGTCGGCGACGCGACGATCATCCATCCGCTGCTCGTCACCCGCATGGTGCTGACGGTCGATCCGGACTCCGGGGTCATCCGGCTGCATCCCGACGGTCCGGTGAGCCTGGAGACCGAGCCCCTGCACGGCCTCGGCCTGCCCGGTCTGGACGAGATGTCGGCCCTGCGCGACCGGCTGCGGACGGCGCCGGCCGATCCGTGGGACGCCCCGGCCCAGGCCGGGCTGCACCGCCAGATCCTCGCGCCGCTCGGGCTGGACGCCCGCGCGACCACCGGTCCGGTGCCCCCGCCGGGGCCGAGCCCCGTCCTGGTCGACACCTGGGCGGTGTACGTACGGCCGCGGCCGGCCCTGCAGGCGCAGTTCTACGCGGAGCTGCGGACCGCCCTCGCCGAACGGGACCTGCTCCCCGAGGCCATCGCCGCCGTGGTCGCCGACGACAGGCTCGTCGCCGCCGCGCTCGGCGGGGACGATCGGGCCGACGGCACCCTCCCCGAGGGTGCCCACGCCGATCGAGGCCGTGGCCGGCGCGGTCACGACGGCTCCCCCGCGGGGCTCGGTGAACGCCTGCTGATGCCGCTGCCGACGAACGCCGACCAGGAGCGGATCGCCCGGCAGCTCGCGAGCGCCCGCGGAGTCACCGTGCAAGGGCCGCCCGGCACCGGCAAGAGCCACACCATCGCGAACATGATCTGCCACCTCGTGGCGCATGGGCAGCGGGTGCTCGTCACCGCGCAGGACGAACAGGCCCTCGCGGTGCTGCGCGACAAGATCCCGCGGGAGCTGCGCGACCTGACCGTCGCCGTGCTCGGGTCGAGCCGGGC
>NZ_CDWWXB010000201.1:5037-6671 GCF_977971855.1 Frankia sp. CoWAU3
ACCCGGCGCGGGAGACCGCGGCCGTGAAGGCCCTCGCCGAGGAGCTGGACGCCGCCCGCGCCACCGCCCGCGCCCTCGAACTGCGGATGATCGACCTGCTGGCCGGCGAGGCGCGGGAGTTCGACCTGCCGCACGGGCCGGAACGCGCGCCGGAGGTAGCGAGCTGGCTGGCCGAGCGCGCGGAGGAGCTCGGGTTCGTTCCCGACCGGCTCGACCCCACCCGCGCGCTTCCGCTCGGCCCGGCCGAGCTCGCCGAGCTCTACCGGACCGCGCGCGAGATCACCCCCGCCGACGCCCGGGCCGCCGCGGGCAATCTGCCGGGCGGCGCGTCGCTGCCGGGCGCGGTCGCCCTCGGCCGGCTGCACGACGAACTCGACGAGATCCGCGCCGGGCTCGCCAACCTCGAACAGGCCGGCCTGTCCGTCGACGCGCTCGACGCGCTCGACGCGCTCGACGTCGACGGTGCCGACGGTGCCGACGGCGTCCGTGCCCTGGTCGAGGACACCCGGGCCGCCGCCGACCGGCTGCGCCGGCTGTCGGTCGGCTGGCTCACCACCGCCCGGGCGCAGTGCGCGGCGTCGGGTGAGCAGGCCAGGTTCTGGGCCGACCAGGCCACGGCCCTCGCCGCCGAGGTCGCCGAGCTGCGCCGTCTGACCACCCTCACCTTCGGCCGTTCCATCGAGCTGCCCGCCGGTGACCCGCGGGTCCAGCTGAGGCTGCTCGCCGACCTGCGGGGCCGCTTCGCCACCGGCCGGTGGATCCCCCGCCTCGGCGGACGGGAGCTGCGGGACCTGCACGACGCGGTGCGCGTCGACGGGCTGGCCGCGCGCACGGGGGATGACGTGGCAATCGTCGAGGCAGAGGTGCGCCGCCGTCAGACGCTGGCCGCCGCCGCCCGTCAGGCCGCGATCGCCGCCGCCCTCGGCGGTGAGGCCATCGAGCCCGCGGCACCCGACGTCCTCACCCGGCTCGGCGCGGTCGCCGGCGGCCTCGCCGACGCCGTCGACTGGGAACGCCGGGCGGCACCGGAGCTGTCCGCCCGGCTGCGCGCTGTCTTCCCCGCCGGCCATCCCACCGGCCATCCCGTCACGACGACGCCTTCCGACCCGGAGACGCTTTACCACCTCGCCGGCCTGCTTGCCACGGCGACCGGCCGACGGCGCGAGAAAGAGATCGCCGGCGCGCTCGCCGAGGGAGGCCGTAGCCCGCGGGCCGGCCGGGTGTGGGCCGACCTGCACGAGGCGCTGACCAGGCGGGACCTGGCCACCTGGACGGCGCTGCTCGACGAGAGCGCCCGGCTGGCGGCGCTGCGCCCCGGCGTGGAACGCCGGGACCGGCTGGCGGCCCGGCTGCGCGCGGTCGCGCCACTGTGGACCGACGCCATCCTCACCGGACAGGGTGACCCGTCGAGCTGCGGCGAGGCGGTGCGGGCCAGCGAGGCGTGGCGCTGGCGCCAGGCCCAGACCTGGCTCGACGACCTGCACTCCGACGGCGACCTCACCACGCTCGGCCGTCAGCTCGCCGACGCCTCGCGGCACGTGCGCGCTCTAGCGGGAGTTTCCTAGATAAGTTGATCTTTGGAGTCCGTTGAGCTGGCCGGTGGCTGGTTCAGGACGGTCTGACCTGGATCTTTG
>NZ_CDWWXB010000202.1:0-1885 GCF_977971855.1 Frankia sp. CoWAU3
TGCTACGGGTGGCTGGCGATTCGCACAGCCACGGTGGATTCGCCGAACCGCCGAGCCTGGAGATTCTGGCGAGGATCACCGATGTCTTCGGCTCGCAGAGCAAGTCCGGCAGCGTCATGACCGGTACCGAGGGTACGGTGACCTACCGGGTCGGCGATCTTCCGACCACACTCCACCTCAGCTGGGACAATCCGTTCACCGGCAGCAACACCGGCAGTGCGACGCTTGAGGGTGAGCAGAGATTTGCCTTCCATGCGGGCTGCGTGGTCGGCGCGGGAAACTCCGCCCACCTGAAATACGAACTCCGCCCGGTCGACATGCACGGGCACGCGGTGTACGGCGGGATTCTGGAGAGGTGGGCCGGGCTGAGGTACTCGGACGGCCCGCTCGGCTTTCCGGTCAGCAACGAGGAGGGCGTGCCGGACGGGGTCGGCCGCTACGTGACGTTCGAGCGGGGGATCATCTACTGGCATCCCGATCCCAATGTAGGAGCGCACGCGGTCTGGGGCCGAATCGGTACCCGCTGGGAGCAGCTGGGACGTGAGCAGTTCGGTTATCCGATCACCGACGAACTGCCGACCCCGGATGGGCGAGGGCGCTACAACCACTTCCGGAAGTTCGCCGCCGACGGGCATGTCTACGACGCGTCGATCTACTGGACGGTGGCGACCGACGCGCACGAGATCTACGGCGCCATTCGGGCGAAGTGGGCCAGCCTCGGATGGGAACGGAGCCGACTGGGCTACCCGGTCGGGGCTGAGGAGGACTACCAGGGCGGGCGGCTGCAGCGATTCCAGTCGGGATCACTGTTCTGGAACGGCCACGGCGTGGAGGTCCGCTGATGACGCCGGGGGAGACCGCGCCCGCCGGGTCGGCCCGTATGTCGGCGCCGCGCCGGACGCGCCCGCGCCTGGCGATGATCCTGAGCGTGGCGGCGTTGGTCACGCTGGGAGCGTGTGGTTCGTCGCATGACGACCACGAACTGATTCCCGATCCCGGTCCGGCTGTCAGTACCACCACCGATCCGGCGTCCGGCTCGGTCCCTGGAGCCACCCGCCACACCGGCTCGAGGGGTGGATCCACGACCTATCACCTGTCGGTCGTCGTCGATGACGACGGCGTGGTCACGGTGGGGACGGCTCATTGTCCTCCGACGTGCACCTACCCGGTGCGCGCCGGGCAGCGGATCACGCTCGCGGCGGATCCCATAGAGTCTTTCGTCCGGTGGGAGGTCACCGGCCCAGGGCGCGGCCAGGACACCTGCACGGGTTCGCAAGAGCGTGAATGCACCATCACGTTCATCGGCGACACCACCGCGCGTGCCCGCTTCGGGCCCGACGACACCCCCAGCCCGGAGCAGACGCCAACGCCGGGTTCCAACGGGCGCGGGGAGCCGGGGACGTCGTCGACACCTCAGCATGGCTGAGGGGGACCGGGTCTTTCTCAGCTACGCGGAGGCCGACCGCGAGTGGGTCGCCGGCTATCTCACGCCCGCCCTCGGGCTGCGCCCCGACCAGGTGATCACCGCCGACGGCTTCCCGCCGGGCGAGCCGATCGTCGCCGCGTTCGAGCGGGCGGTTCTCGGCAGCCGCGCCACCGTGGTGGTGCTGACGCCGGCCTACCTGACCGACAGGTGGGCTGCCTTCGGGGAACTGCTGGCCTCCTACCAGGACGTCACCGCCGGTGGCACCTTCGCGGGCGGCACCACCGCCACCGCGAAGGTCGTCCCGGTGCTGAGGGAGCCCTGCGACATCCCGCCGCGTGTCGGCTTCCGGGTTCGGCTCGATTTCACTGATCGCCGCCACTGGGAGGCGCAAGCCGCCCGGCTGCGTGTCCTCCTCGCCCAACCGCCGCCAGCCGGCGAGGAGATCCGCTGCCCCTACCC
>NZ_CDWWXB010000202.1:2142-2912 GCF_977971855.1 Frankia sp. CoWAU3
GGTTCTTCCACGGTCGTGATAGCGAGATCTCCGACCTGCGCAGGAGGGTGCGGGCACAGCCTTTCACTCTGGTGATCGGTCCGTCGGGCTCGGGCAAGTCATCGCTGGTGCTGGCGGGTCTGGTGCCCCGGCTGGGCGCCGGCCCGGACCGGTGGCTGGTGCGGACGCTGCGTCCGGGCGTGACACCGATGGCGGCCCTTGCGGGCGCGCTGGACGTCAGGCCGCCCAGGTCGGGCATCGAGCTGTCGGTGCCGGTCGCGGCTGCGGTCGACGGTCTGCTGGCCGGCCAGACGGTGTCGGAGGGCCGGCTGCTGCTCGTCGTCGACCAGTTGGAGGAGATCTTCGCTCAGGCGCCGGCGGACTCCCGGGCGGCCTTCCTGACCACGCTGGTCGAGTTGCGCGCCGTCGAGTCCTGCCGGGTGGTCGCGACCATGCGGGCGGACTTCTACCCAGAGCTGATGGAGAGCCCGCTGTGGCCGCTCAATCTGGGTGAACGAGCCGAGATCGCGCCGCTGCGCGGGGCGCCGCTGCGCGAGGCGATCGTTCGGCCCGCCGCCGATGTCGGCGTCCACGTGGACCGGGGCCTCGTCGAGCGACGCATCGCCGATGCGGCGGAGGAGCCCGGGTCGCTGCCGCTGGTGCAGGAGACGATGGCGACGTTGTGGGAGGAGCGGGCCCGTCGGCTGCTCACGCTCACCGCCTACGAGCAGCTCGGCTCCGACGGGCGCGGTGGCCTCAGCGCCGTGCTCGCTATCCGCGCGGACGGGCTG
>NZ_CDWWXB010000202.1:3258-4324 GCF_977971855.1 Frankia sp. CoWAU3
ATCCCGAGCAGTGATGACAGCGGAGGCGACCAGCGCGTTGACCTCGCGCACGAGGCGCTCATCGCCGGCTGGCCAACGTTGCGCCAGTGGATCGACACGGCCCGCCAGGACCTGCTCTTCACTCGAACCCTGGCCCATGACGCCGAGCAGTGGTCCAGCGGTGGACGAGATGACAGCGGCCTGTATCGGGGAGCCAGGCTCGCCGCCGCGATGGACTGGGCCGCTGCCAACAGCACGGAACTCAACCAGCTTGAGCGGGACTTCCTCCACGCGGGTCATGCGCACGAGGCACGGGAGATCGCGCAGGTGCGGCGGACCAACCGGCGGCTCGGGCTGCTCGCGCGGGGGCTTGCCGCCTTCCTGGCACTGACGCTCGTCGCGTCGGGGCTGGCGATCGCGCAGTCGGTGCGGGCCGGCAGGCTCGCCGACCGCGCCGCGGTCCAGAGCCGTGCCGCGCTGTCGCGCCAGCTCGCGGCGCAGGCGGTCGCGGCCCAGCCCAGCCAGCTGTCCCGAGCGCTCCTGCTCGCCGCCCAGGCCTACCGGGTCGACGACACGACGCAGGCCCGCAGCGCGCTGCTGTCTACTCTGCAGAACAGTGACCCACGCCTGGTCAGCGTTCTCGCCGCGGACGTCGCACCTGCCGTCGATCCCATCGGCGCTGGCGCATCGGTCCGCGCGGTCGCGGTCAGCCCCGACGGGAGAACGGTCGTGACCGGCACCGGGGACGGCACGGTGACCTGGTGGGACGGCGGCCGCCACCGCACCGGGGGTGGCACGGCCAGTGGCCAGCGGGGTGCGATCCAGGCGTTGGTGTTCAGTCCGGACGGCCGGATGCTCGCCTCGGGCAGCCTCGACGGCACGACGCAGGTCTGGGACGTCGCCAGCCGGCGTGCACTCGGACCGCCGCTGCGTGCCGGGCGGGGTGCGGTGTGGGCCGTCGCGTTCGGTGCGGGCGGCGCGGTACTGGCGGCGGGCGGGCAGGGCCCTGCTGGCGAGGATGCGGGCGGTCAGGGCCAGGGCGGGCGGGTCACAGTCTGGGATGTGACCCGGCGCACGCCGGTCGACG
>NZ_CDWWXB010000202.1:4573-7139 GCF_977971855.1 Frankia sp. CoWAU3
CCAGGGCGGCCGGGTCACAGTCTGGGATGTGACCCGGCGCACGCCGGTCGACGCCTTCGAGGTGCCCGGCGGCATGCCCGTGGCCGCGGTCGCGTTCAGCCGCGACAGCAGCCAGCTCAGCGCGGCCGGGTTGGACGGAACGGTGAGCGTCCGGGACCTGGCCTCGCACCGCACCGCTGTCGCCCAGCCACCCAGGGGCAGCTTCACCGCGACCGCCCTGGGCGCGGACGGACGGCTGGTGGCGCTCGGCACCGGTTCCGGCCTGGTCGAACTGTGGGACACCACGACGGGGCAGCGGCTGTCCTCGCTCGCCGGCCACCTTGACTGGGTCGAGGACGTCGCGTTCAGCGAGGACGGCCGGCGGATCGCCGCCGGCGGCGTTGACCAGACGGTCGTCGTCTGGGAGACCGCCACCGGCGGCATGATCGGTGCTCCGCTACGCGGGCACGGTGCCGGGTTGGAATCCGTCGCGTTCGCCGCGGACGGGCACACGGTGGTCTCCGGCGACGACGGCGGCAGCGCGATCGTCTGGGACCTCGCCGGCCGGGCGGCCGGGCTTCGCTGACTGGCCACCAGGCAGCGGTGTGGGGCCTGTCCGCGAGCCCGGACGGGCGCCTGCTCGCCACCTCCGCCGATGACGGCACGGTCATGCTCTGGGATGCCCACGGCACCGGCGGGCACGCCGTGTTCCACGGCAGTGGGCAGACACAGGCTCTCGTGTTCACGCCGGACAGCCGCTGGCTGGCTGTCGGCGAGGGCGGAACCGTCGCCCTGTGGGAGGTGGCGGGCAACCACACGGTCCGGACCATGCCGACGGGGACGATGGCGGGCACGACCGCCCTCGCCGTCAGCGCGGACGGCCGCTGGCTCGCCGCGGGCACCAACGACGGCGGCGTTCTGCTGTGGGACCTGTCCGACGCCCACCCTTCCAGCAGGCGCCTGCCCGCCCATGCCGACACGATCACCGGCCTGGAGTTCAGCCTGGACGGGGGCACGCTGGCCTCCGGCGGTCTGGACGGCGTCGTCCGGCTGTGGGATGTCGGGGCTGGCCGGTCCGCCGGCACGTTGGGCCGCGCGGGCGATGTCGGTGTGCAGAGCCTCGCGTTCGACCCGACCGGGCGGATGCTCGTGACCGGCGACGCGCGCGGTGCCATCACCAGCTGGGACGTCGCCCGCCGGCTGGCCCGGCAGAGTTCGCTGGCGGCGCACGCGGGCCCGGTGTACGGCGTCGCCATCAGCGGCGACGGGCGTACCGCCGCGACCGGCGGCAGGGATGGCCTGGTCGTCCTGTGGCGGCTCAGCGACACCGGCCGTTGGTACCGCCTCGACGAGCCACTGCGCGGGCACACCGACGCGGTCACCCGGGTCGTGTTCAGCCCCGACGGCCGCACCCTCGCGTCGGCGAGCTTCGACCGGACGGTCCGCCGGTGGGATGTCGATGCCGAGTCATGGCGACAGCGCGCCTGCACGATCGCCAACCGCGATCTTTCCCGCACGGAATGGAGTCAGTTCGTGGGAGAGCAGCTCGGCTACGAGTCAATCTGCGGGTTCACCCGATGACCCGGCCGACCGCGCAGCCCGCCACCGAGGTGGAGGATCTTCCCTACGACGTGTTCGTCAGCTACCGGCACCGGGAGCCCGCGATGTCCTGGGTCCGCGACCGGCTGGTGCCCGGCCTGCGGCAGCGGGGCCTGCGGGTCTGTCTCGACGTGGACTCCTTCCGCCTCGGCGCGCCACTGGTGCTGGAGATGGAACGTGCGGTGGTCGAAAGCCGGTGCACCCTGGCGGTCCTCACACCCGCATATCTGGAAGGCACCTTCACCGAGCTGGAGAACGTACTCGCCGAGCATCTCGGCCTCGAGACGGCGCGGGACCGGCTGCTCATGGTCCTGCGTGAGCCCTGCCAGCCGACGCTGCGACTGCGGTTCCGACTGTGGCTTGACCTCACCGCCGACGGCGACCTCGAGGCCGGGTGTGACCGCCTAGCCCGCGAGCTCCGGTCCCCGAAGGTGGACGAGTAATTCCTGACTGGCCCCGGCCGTCTCGGCGCGTCCTGATGCTGTGCATCCGGCGTGTGGACGTGGAGAGAGGCCCTCCAAGATCGAGTTGTGACGCAAGACCTGGAGACCCTCCTCACCGCACTGTACGTAAAGATCGACGACAGGTACGACAGGAGGCGGCGCGTGGGCAGGCACCCGCTACTGTCCGACGCCGAACTCGTCTGCCTGGCCGTCGCCCAGTCGATGCTCGGCTACACCTCGGAAGCCCGCTGGCTGCGCTACGCCCGCAAGCACATGTCCACCATGTTTCCCTACCTTCCGCTGCAGCCGGGCTACAACAAGCGGCTCCGCGACGCGTTGCCGCTGGTCAAGAAGGTCATACGAGACGGCGACCATGTGCTGCAGCCGGTTGTCGCGGCTGTCCCGGGTACGACCCAGCACATCGGCCAGCGCCTGGCGGATCCTGGCCGGCCTATCGACAGCGTCGAGATCCTCACCCAACCGAACCGCCGCCGCGACTACGCACCGGCGCTTGGCTTGTCGTTTAACCTGTCGGTCCTTCAGAT
>NZ_CDWWXB010000203.1:0-4373 GCF_977971855.1 Frankia sp. CoWAU3
CATCACCGAACACTTACCTTTACTTCTTGGCAATGGCTGCGGTTCTACTGCTTCCATGTGGACACCGTTCACGACAGCCTTCAACGTGCAAGGAACTCAACTGCACCGCACCGCTTGGACCTCGCCTCCAGCTGGTTGACAGCTCCCGGCCCAAGCCGCGAGCATGGTGCGAACGGTTCGCAAGATTTCGAGCAACGGAGGTAGGCCCGTGCGCGCTCGGTTCCTCGGTAAGGACCCCAAGTCTCAGGTCGACAACTCGCCCACCCTGTTCGCCACCGACCGCACTGACCGCGTGACCTACATCGCGCAGGGGTAGAAGGTGACCGACCCCAGGCGCTCGCGGACATCGGTGCCGTCCCCGATCACGAAACCTTGATCGAGATTCCGGAAGACGTCCTGAAGTTCTACGCCCGCCGCTACCTGGAGCAGGAGGAGGAGCGCTGACCCAGCTCATCCCGCCCGGCCCCGAGTTCCGGCAGCTCTTCCACTCCTTCGAGCACACCGCGTACCGCTTGGAGGCCCGCGACACCTACGACGCGACCTACGAGCAGGAGTCACTGGAACGGTTCCTCGCAGGCGAGCCGGACGATCTTCCGTGGATGCGCAGCTGGCTGGACATGCTCCATGAGGCGACAGCGGCCGGCCGGCGGTTCGCCCGGGTCCGCGTTGTGAGCCTGCCCCTGACCGGCTACAGCCGCTTCGGCGTGTACTGCGCGCAGTTCACGAACGGCGCCGGCGAGGACATCCGCTACCTGCCACGTGACCAAGCTGAGGCCGCCAGGCTGCCCCACCACGACTACTGGCTGTTTGACTCATCCAAGCTGGTCCGGATGCACCTCGACGAAACCGACCGCTTCCTCGGTGGGCAGATCATCGAGGACTCGGCCGAGATCGTACGTCACAACGTGTGGCGTGATGCCGCCTGGCACCACGCCGTCAGACGGGACGACTTTGCCACCCAGCAGCACCTCGGACGCGTCTAACGTCCAAGAGGCGCGCAGCGCCCTCGGCAAGCGGCTCCGCGAGCTTCGTACCTCGGCCAGTCTGAGCGGCCGGCAGCTCGCGGAGTCCTTGTCATGGCCGCCGTCGAAAGTCTCCAAGCTGGAGAACGGCCGGCAGACCCCGACAGACGATGACATCCGGGGTTGGACCGAGGCAACCGGCGGTCAGCCAGAGGCCGAGGCCCTGCTGGCTGCCCTCCATACACTCGAAGTGCAGCACGCCGAGTGGCAGCGCATCCTCCGCGCCGGCCTGAAGCCGCGGCAGCAAGAGCTGATCGAGTGGGACGCGCGCACCCGCCTCTTCCGGGCCTTCGAGGCCACAGTGGTCCCCGGCCTCCTCCAGACCGCCGAGTATGCCCGCGCTCGCTTCGCCGAGAGCATCCGCCGGTTGAAGCTGCCGAATGACATAGGCGACGCCGTGGCCGCCCGGGTGCGACGGCAGGAGATCTTGTACCGCCCCGACAAGCGCTTCCACTTCGTGCTGACCGAGGCGGCGCTGCGGTTCCGGCTCTGCCCCTCCGAGGTCATGGTCGGCCAGCTCGACCGCCTGATCTCCTTCTCCCAGCTGCCCAATGTCCGGCTCGGGATCATCGGCTTCGAGACGCAGTACGCCACTTCGCCGTGGCATGGCTTCTGGATCTACGACGCCGAGCGGGTGCTCATCGAGACCTTCAGCGCGGCGCTTGACCTCCGGCAGCCGCAGGAGATCGAGCTGTACGCGGGCACCTTCGAGCAGCTCGCCGCCGTCGCCAGCTACGGCCGGTCCGCACGGGCGATCATCAACCGCACCATCGACGATCTTGCCGACGACATACCCCTGGATGGCTCGTAATTTCGCTCGTGCCACGACCGGCTCCATAGATTCGAGAAACCCCTAGAAATTTTCTGGCCAGATGCCGTGGTCGCTCCCTACCCTCCGACTCAGACAGGTCACCGCCCCGACCCAACGGGGCATTGGAGGGCACAGGTGAGCACCCTCGTCCCGCTGCTGGGCAGCGGGCAGATCGAGCAACTTCCCCCACGGGCGCGCGAGGTCGTGGAGTACCGCAAGAGCGGCCTCTCCCTGAACCACATCCAGGGCTGCCCCCTGGACTGCGCCTACTGCATCCGCCACACCTACGGTCTCTGGGACCAGCGCCGGCCGCAGGCGCTCATGTCCGACGCCGAGGCCGTCGAATGCCTGGTGACCCACCCGTACTTCCGGGCGGATGTCACGCCCGTCCAGCTCTTCAACAGGGCCACCGAGCCGTTCCTCCCGGCGGTGAAGCCGCACACTTTCGCCGTGTTGGAGGATCTCGACGGCCGGGGCCTGACCAACCATGTCCTCGTCATCACCCGCCACCAGGTGGGGCCCAAGGACTGCGAACGGCTGAATCGGTTGAGGCACGTCAAGGTGACGCTCTTGTTCACCTACTCCGGCATCGACGAGGCGCGCATCGAGCCGTACCCCTCCTCCGTGGCCGCAGCCTCCCTGAGGCTGGCGACGAAGGTCCAGCCCCGGCGCTACCGCACGGTGCTCTACTGGCGTCCCCTGGTTCCCGGCCTCAACGACACCGACGAGCACCTGGCCTGCGCCGCCGCCCTCAGCCGCCACGCCGACGCCACCGTCTTCACCGGGCTGTTCTACCGGGACCAGATCGCCAGCTACTACCAGGCGGCCAGGTTGCCGGAGCCCTACGCGGGCACCGCTCGCCGCAAGATCGTGCCGGAAACCCTGGAGCAGCGGGTCCTGGAAAGCTTGGATGGTGGCGGCACCGTCTTTCGCAAGACCTCCTGCACCAGCCTCGCCCACGGTCGTCCGTTGCGAGTGATGACGATCGATTCTCCCGCGTGCGCACGGTCAACCCAGGTACCCACGGCGTGGCTGAGATCCCGCATGCTCACCACAGTCATGCCTGAAGTCCAACAAGTGTTAGACATCCGCCGGCCCCTCGATTCCAGGATCAGCGGGAGCACCGTCCCCGGACGGCCACTCGCCCCCGGACGGCCACTCGCCCCCGGACGGCATCGCGCCCCAGCGCTCGGCGTGGACGGCGTCGGCGAGGGGACGCCGCCGGGCCCAGCCATGGCGTTCGAGGTCGGGAACGTGCTCAAGGTGGGTTACCGGCCCGAGGCAGAGCCACGCCACGGGCCGGATGTCGGCGGGGATGGCGAGCAGGTCACGAACGAACGGCTCCCGGTAGAACGACACCCAGCCCACCCCGAGGCCCTCGGCGGTTGCGGCGAGCCACAGGTTCTCGATCGCCAGGCACACCGAGTACAAACCGGCGTCGGCAATGGCGTGCCGCCCCAGCACCGCCGGCCCGCCGCGGTGCGGATCGTAGGTCACGACCAGCGACAACGACGACTCCAGGATGCCGTCGATCCTGATCCGGGCGAACCGGGCTGCACGCTCACCGGCCAGGGCCCCGGCGAAGACGGCGCGCTCGCGGTACACATGGGTGTGGAAGGCCCGCCGGGACCGCTCGTCGGTGACGAGGATGAAGTCCCAGGGCTGGCTGAGGCCGACGCTCGGCGCGGCGTGAGCCGCCCCGAGCACCCGGTCGAGCACGTCGGCGGGGATCGGCGCGCCGGTGAACTGGCCGCGCACGTCGCGCCGCCGGTGCAGGACATCGTAGAGGTCCGTGGGGCGGAGGTTCGTAGGGTGGCTGTCGGTGGGGTGGCTGTCGGTGGGCATGGCAGGCTCCCGCTGTCCGGCCGCCCGCACGACGACGGGCGACGTCGATGCGGGGCCGGTCTTCGGACTTCCGGATCAACGCCGGCCGTCCGCCTTCCCGGACCCGAGGGCCCAGTGGCTGCGCGACGCGCATGGACGGCGACTTCCCGGTTACCGCGGCGGGCCCGTGCCGGACTTTCACCGGCTTCCCGATTCTCCCCGGTCCCCCGGGGCACCCCGCTCATGATGCCATTGGGGACGATACAGGATAAATCGACATACCAAGGTGACGGCGATCCGTCGACCGGTGAGTTTGGGGGACCTGAGCACGGTCTGCGGGAAGGTCATCCCGGTCTGGCAACGGAACAGGCGGCTCAAGGTACGTTCACTCGCCCCGACGGTGGCGCCGAACTCGGCCCGAGTCCGCGGATCGGCGGGGTCACCGGCCAGCGCCGCTGTGAGCGTGGCGACGCGGTCGTCGCGTGGTTGGGGCAGGCCGAGCCGTAGCTCGGTCACCTGCCGCAACGAGCGCAGCGGGACGGCTGTCAGGTCCGTCGCGGTGAGCGCCCGGATGATCTCGCGCAACAGGAGGGTACGGCTACCACGGTCGGAGCGGGGGACCCGAACGGATCATCCATGTCCGGGAAGGCCAGTACGTGCATATGGGTGGGGGTGCGCCTGGTGCGCGTGGTCACCGACGCGATCCCCCGCGGCGA
>NZ_CDWWXB010000203.1:4628-6498 GCF_977971855.1 Frankia sp. CoWAU3
TCGCCGCGGCCGGGCTGAAGGCGCGTCAGGACGCGTGCTCGTGCTGACAGGCAACCCGCGCGAAGAGAGCTACCGCGGCGTTGCAGCTGGTCAGAGGAAAAGCTGGTCGAGCGTGTCGGCGGTCAGGACGCGAGCGGTCCAGGTCTGGAGCTGGCAGGCGGAGGCGTCGTGCACGGCGGCGAGCGCGGCCTCGGGAAGCGGACCGAACTTGAGGGTCAACAGCTGGAGGAGCGACTCGACACGACCCTCGACGCGGCCCTCGACACGGAGCATCTCTGCGATGGTCATGTAGGCATCCTCCGCCTCAGGGCCAAGGCCGGCGATCAGGTCATGCAACTCGTCGCGGGCGTCCGCTTCTCCGACCAGCTCAATGTAACGCAGCAAAGTGGCGAACTCCTCCCTGCCATCCGGGCCGTCGAGGACCGCGCGCAGTTCGTCGACCCACGGCCCACGGTCGCAGGTCCTGGGCGAGCCGGGGGTTACCAGGGACAATCTTGAGGAGGAGCAGAGTGAGCCGCACCGAGTGCGTCAGCGGACGCTCCCGCAGCTCCCGCTCGTCAACGCGAACCAGGTCATCGAGCAGGAACTGGAACCGGGGCAGATGCTCCCGCCAGGCGCCGGCGAGGTCCGGAGCCAGGTCGACCAGGTCGAGCACCTGAGTCGGGGCGACCCACGCGTGCTCGTTGTGGTGTCCGAGAAACGGGGCTCACCTCATCCGCGCCAGCTCCACCGCCCAGGCCCGCGCGGAGTTGTCGAGGGCGGGCTGGTGCAACTTGCCTGTACTTCTGTTGAACGTCGTCGCAGCAGCGCCCGGGCGGGTCAGCTACAGCCGTCCTGGAGGTAGCGGACCCCTCCACCGGCCAGCACGGCAAGCGCCGCCTGCACCCGGCGCCACACGTACGGCCGGAGCAGGTGGGCCGCCTCCCCCGGGGAGCAGAAGCGGACGGCCGCTAGCTCCGGGTCCACGGAGTGGAGCCCTCGCGCTTGCCCCCGGGTGAGCGTGCCGCCGTCGAAGACGAAGGCCAGCAGATCATCCCATGGCCCATGCGGTGACACCCAGTCCACGCACAGTAGCTCGCCCACATGCGGGTCGAGGCCCAGTTCTTCCTTCAGCTCCCGCCGCAGGGCATCCCGAGGCGGCTCGTTGGCTTCAGCCATCCCGCCCGGTAGATCCCAATCCGGCTTGTATGTCGGGTCGACAAGCAGGAGGCGGCCGGCTTCGTCGCGGATCAAGGCATCAGCTGATACCCGCTTGCGGGCTTGGCGGGCATTGCCTTCGGCCAGGTGGGCGAACTCGGCAGAGTCGCGGCCGACGTAGCTGGCTTCCCACTCCTGCTCGATGTTCATGAAGCCTCAGCGGGCCGGGGTCGTGGCAACGCCATGGTCATCCGCCCAAGAAAATCGGCTACGGGCCCTACAGCCGCGTGAGGTTCAAGCCGGTGGCCAAGGGCTCGAAGCTGGCCCACTACCCGGTCCGAGGCCAGGTGCGGCGTCACGTCGAGTACCTGGCCGCCGGCTTCACAGGCCCCTTCAAGGTCGCCGGCCCCGAGACGCACCGTCGCCAAGGTCAGGTTCCCGAAGGCCCGGCTACGCACCCGGTCGGGGCCTCGAAGCTCCAGTACGCGGGCAACCTGGTGCTCGGCTCCGGCAAGGTCACGAAGATCCCGCAGACAGATGGCGGCCTCAGCGGCCAGGGCCGCTTCGTCAAAGGGA
Source organism: Frankia sp. CoWAU3 (assembly GCF_977971855.1). Taxonomy (NCBI): domain Bacteria; kingdom Bacillati; phylum Actinomycetota; class Actinomycetes; order Frankiales; family Frankiaceae; genus Frankia; species Frankia sp. CoWAU3. Next base: position 6,342 of record NZ_CDWWXB010000203.1, read on the forward strand.
CTCAGCCACTCATGGCCGCCGGTGGCGGCGCGGGACAGTTCCAGCTCTGCGGCTTGGAGGGCGGCCAGGCACTCAGTCGGTGCGCCAGCCAGGGCACTGCCCCGAGCCTTCATGGCATGGAGCCGGGTACGCAATGCGCCACAACCCGGATCGTAAG
>NZ_CDWWXB010000204.1:0-6228 GCF_977971855.1 Frankia sp. CoWAU3
CCGTGGCCCGGCGGCTCGATCGCTTCCGGGCCGTCGCGGATCAGCAACGCCGGCCAGGTGGCAGGCTTTCGCCCCCATCGCGGGGACGTCGTCGGCTGGGCCCAGGCGCCGATCGGACGATGCACGCGGTCGTCTGGCGGGGTCGGAGGATCATCGATCTTGGGACGCTGGGCGGCCGCGGCAGCCTGGCGACGGCGGTCAACAACCGCGGTCAGGCCGTCGGTTCCGCCCGCCTGCCCGACGGCGGCACCCGTGCGGCCCGCTGGAACTGATTCGATTTCCACCACCCGCCCACCACATTTCCTCGTTCCCCGGACCGGTCGGTGTCCGGGTCCAGCACGCTCCAACCCGTCGTGGCCGGTCCCATGGCCGTCAGCTTTCGGACATGTTGCGGAAGGGGCGGGAAAATTCCCTCTGTACAGGCACACTATGGTGCGTCTGGCGATCGAAGGAGCGAGGGAGAGTGCTGGTGGTTCCGACCCCGCTTCATGTCACCACCCCCGCGGGGGAGGTGACGCTCACCGGAGACAAGCCGGTCGTGGTGGGGCGGGCCCGTGCGGCCGACATCGTGATCAACGATGGCCGGGTGTCGCGCCGGCATCTGGTGCTGCATCCCGACGTCGGCGGATGGCGGATCGAGGACATCAGCGCCAACGGTCTGTGGCGGGATGGCTGCCGTGTGGGCGGTCTCGCAGTCTCCGGGGAGCTCCGGCTCCGGCTCGGCGCGGTGGACGGACCCGAGGTGGTGCTCGTTCCGCGTCCGGCCCCGCCGATGATCTCTCCGACCGCGCCGACCCACAGCCCGGGCGGGGCACCCATCCCCCTTGCCGGCCCGTCGCCCTCGTCTTGGCCGTCGCCGGGCGCGGCGGTGCCGGGCATGGAATGGTGGTCCGAACCGGCGCCGGGCGCTGCGCCGGCGCCTGTCCCGTCGGCGCCCGCGCAGTCGGGCGGGCCCGACCCGGCCGTGGGGCAGGCGACGATGGTGCACGACCGGCGGCGCGTATATCCGCTGACGATCGGACGGGTGCGGATGGGCCGCTCCCGCGACAACGACATCAACGTGGGCGACCTGCTTGCCTCCCGCCATCACGCCGAGCTGCATATCTCGGTGGCCGGCGTCGAGCTCATCGACCTCGCCTCCGCCAACGGCACCTTCGTCAACGGCCACCGGGTCACCCGGGCACGGGTGATACAACGCGACATCATCGCCATCGGCCATCATCTGTTCCAGCTCGAGGGAAACTCGCTCGTCGAATACGTCGACTCCGGTGACGTGGCCTTCGAGGCGCAGGCGCTGTCGGTGTGGGCCGGCACCAAGCAGCTCATGCACGACATGACCTTCCGGCTGCCGGGCCGTTCCCTGCTCGGTGTCGTCGGACCGAGCGGGGCCGGCAAGTCCACGCTGCTCAACGCTCTCACCGGCTTCCGACCGGCGGACCAGGGATCGGTGATCTACGCGGGACGTGACCTCTACGCCGAGTACGACGAGTTGCGACGCCGGATCGGGTACGTGCCGCAGGCCGACCCGCTGCATGACCAGCTGACCGTGCGTGAGGCTCTGGTATACGGCTCGGAACTGCGTTTCCCCGCCGACACCACCGCCAAGGAGCGGCGGGCTCGGGTGGAGGAGGTCATCGGCCAGCTTGGACTGACCGCGCACGCCGACACACCGGTCTCCCGGCTCTCCGGCGGCCAGAAGAAGCGCACCAGCGTCGCGCTGGAGCTGCTCACCCGGCCCTCTTTGCTGTTCCTGGACGAGCCGACCTCCGGTCTGGACCCGGCCAATGACCAGTCCGTGATGGAAACCCTGCGGGGCCTGGCGAAGGGCGGCGGCGCCGGCTCCGGCGACGAGACCGGCCGGACCGTCATCGTCGTCACTCACAGTGTGCTGTTCCTGGACCTGTGCGACTTCATCCTCGTGCTCGCGCCCGGCGGGCACGTGGCCTACTTCGGGCCGGCGGATGGGGCGCTGCGCTTCTTCGGCAAGGAGGACTTCCGCGAGTTCGCGGCGGTGTTCCGCGAGCTCGAGGCCACTCCGGGCGAGGAGATGGCGGAGCGGTTCCGGGACTCGGAGTTCTTCGTACCCTCCGCGATCGTGGCGCCCGCGGTGCGCAAGGCACCGCCGGAGCTACCCAGCGTGCGCCAGCAGCCGGTCCGGGCCCAGCTCGCGACGCTGACTCGACGGTACTGGCGGGTCGTGCTCGCCGACCGGTCGTACCTACGGCTGATCATCGCCTTCCCGTTCCTGCTCGGCGTCGTCCCGCAGGTGATCCGCGCCCCGGACGGGCTGCGTGCGTTACCCCAGGCACCGAACACCGACGCGACGAAGGTCCTCCTCGTTCTGGTGCTGTGTGCCTGTTTCATGGGCATGGCCAACTCGGTCCGGGAGATCGTCAAGGAGCGGCCGATCTACCGGCGGGAACGCACGATCGGGCTGTCCCGCACCGCCTACCTTGGATCGAAGATCATTCTGCTGACCGGGATCACCACCGCCCAGTGTCTTGTCTTCACCCTGATCGGGCTGGTGGGCCGGACCCCGCCGAGGGCGGTTGTGCTCGGCTCGCCGGTGCTGGAGTGTCTGATCGCGGTGGGGGTCGCGGCGCTCGCCTCGATGATGATCGGTCTGTTGGTCTCGACGCTGATCGACAACGCGGACAAGACCATGCCGATCCTGGTCCTGGTCACGATGGGTCAGCTGGTGTTCTCCGGGGGACTGACCTCGCTGGTCGGACGCCCCGTGCTGGCGCAGATCAGCCTGCTCGTCCCGGCTCGCTGGGGGTTCGCGGCCCTGGCGTCCACGGACGATCTCAATGACGTCAGCAAGTTCGGTAACGAGACCCTGCGGACCGACCCGACCGACGGGCTGTGGAAGCACAGCGTGACGATCTGGGTCCTCGACATCGTGATCTGCGTGCTGATCGGTGTCGTGGCACTGATCCTCACTGCCGTCATGCTGTGCCGGATCGAACCGAAGGTCACCCGGCCGACGGGTGCCGGGCCAAGGCCGGCCACTGGTTCGGGTTCGGGTTCGGGAGGGTTGTCGGGTCCGCGGCTGTATGGCACCGGGGTTCCCCCGGCGCACGGTTCCAGGACCGGTCGGTCCATGCCGTTGCGCGGCTGAGCGGTCAGTCCGTCCCCGTAGCCCATGCCCCGGAGCAGGTATCCCGGCGATCTCCCTCGCGAGCCGGGCCGCGAGGGAGATCGCTATGCCCCTATATGTGGATCGACGTGGCGCGAGTGACCGCAAATCCAAAACCCCCCGCAGCGGCCGGTTATCGTAGCGATAAGGTGAGCCGACCGAAGTTCGCTCGCGGTGGGGGATTGGGTATGGAGATCGTCTTCTTGTGCGAGCAGTATCCGCCGATCATCTGGGACGGGGCGGGAGTCTACACACACGACATCGCTCACGCCCTGGTCGCGCTCGGTCATCGGGTTCATATCCTTTGCGCCCAGGGGCGCTACCGCACGGACGAAGATCATGGCGGGGTGATGGTGCACCGGCGGCCGCTCCTGCGGTTGCCCGTCACCAGGTTTCTCGGTCCACTCGGCCGGTCGTTTCAGGGGGAGAACCATCCTCGCGATTCGCTCTCCCTGCGGTTCGTTCTCGCGGTCTCCTATGCTTTTTGGCTGCGTCGTCTCGGTCTGCGTCCCGACGTGATCGAGACTCAGGACGGCGAGACCCGGGGCCTGCGTACCGCCCTGCGCCGCGACATTCCCCTCGTGATCCACCTGCACACCCCGACGATGATGGACGTGCGTCTGCGGGACGGCAGGCTGCACGGCAGGGGCGCGGTGGCCGACCGGATCGACCGGTTCTCCGCGCTGCGCGCCGACGCGCGCACCGCTCCCTCCGAGCTGATCGTCACCACGCTGCGCGGTTTCGGCTGGCTGGATAAGGACACCGACGCGGACGTCATTCCTTACCCGTTCGACCGGTCCCCGTACATGGAGGTGGCCTCGCCCCGGCACACCGACCCGACGTTGCTCGTCGTCGGACGGCTCGAATGGCGCAAGGGGCTGGACGTCCTGATCGAGGCGGCCGCGCTGCTGAAGAAACGGGGTGTCGAGGCAACAGTGGTCTTCGCTGGTCAGTCCTCGGGCACGATCGAGGGCGTGGCGACCGGGACCTGGCTGGAGCAGCAGGCGGTCAAACTCGGCGTCACCTGCCGTTTCGCCGGCCACCTGACCCGTCCCGAGCTGGTCAAGGCCTATGAGGAGGCACGGGTGGTCGTCGTGCCGAGCCGCTTCGAAAGCTTCTCCATCGCGGGTCTCGAAGGAATGGCCTCGGGACGCCCGGTCGTTGCGACCGCGACGACCGGGGTGGCCACCTGGGTGGCGAAATGGAAGGGCGGCACGGTCGTGCCGCCGGAGGACGCCCCCGCACTCGCCGACGCCCTGGAACCTTTCCTCACCGACCCGGAGCTCGCGGAGACGGTGGGTGCCCGCGGTCGGGTCGGCACCGCCGAGCTCGAGCCGCTGCGTATCGCAGCCCTACGCGAGAAGGTCTACCAGAAGGCCATCGACCGTTTGCGGGCGCGCCACGGAAAAACCTCCGCCGTGGCATGAGGGTGGCGACCCGGGTCATCGATTGCCGGTCACGAACCTGATCCAGGCGAAAACCCTAGGGTAGGGTCATGAGCGGTCTGTGCGGTGTCTCCCTGGAACATCCGATCATGAACGCGGCTGGCACCTGCAAGACCGCCGAGGATGTCGAGACGTTCGCCCGGTCGGCGGTCTCGATGATCGTCGTTGGTTCGATTACCCGGGAACCGCGGTCAGGTAACTCCGGCAACGTCTACTGGCCCGGCCGGGTCTACTCGTTGAACGCGCTCGGGCTTCCCAACCGCGGGCTGGACTACTATGCCGCGCATCTGCCCGGTATGGTGCGGCGCGCTCACCGGGCGGGCAAGCCGTTGACCGTCAGCGTCGCCGGGTTCGGTGTTGACGAGTACCGCGAGATCTCCGCGGTCGTGGCGCGGACCGGGGTCGACCTGATCGAACTGAACCTGGCCTGCCCGAACGTTTGGGACGGCGGAACGCAGAAGCGCATCGCCTGCTTCGATCCCGGGCACACCGCGACGATCTGCACGGCGGTGGGCGACACGCTGGTGGCGCTGGCTGGTGCCGATCCGGCCCGACGCGTCCCCTACGGAGTCAAGATCTCGCCGTTCTCCGATCCGTCGGCCCTGGTGGAGCTCGCGACGGTGATCGATGAGGTCGCCGCGCGTCCCGGTGGCCCGCGGTTTGTCACGGCGGTGAACACCTTCCCCAACGCCTTCGCCGTTGACGAGGCGCACCGACCAGTCGTCGACGTCGAGCTCGCCGGTATGAGCGGGCCGGCGCTCAAGCCCGTCGGGCTCGGTCAGGTGCGCCAGCTACGCCGCCTGCTCCCGGAGAGTGTGGACATCATCGGGGTCGGGGGTGTGACCGACGGTCGTGACGCCGCCGACTATCTGCTGGCCGGGGCCACCGCGGTCCAGGCCGCCACCGCGTTCTGGAACCGTGCGGAGGATCCGGCCGTCTTCGGTTCCATTCTGTCCGACTGGATCGACCACACCGACCCGGCCGTCCCCTGAAAAGGGTTTCATGCGTGTTTTCCGTATATCTTCCCGGCATATTTTTTTCACGTCCTCGGCGCGGGAGCCCGTCGTGCCGGATCAGCCTCCGGCCGCCGCGTTTCTCGGTGCCGCTCGGCCTGGCTGCTCGGCGGTGTTCTCCGGGCCGCTTCCCGGGACCAGGGAGATCCGCCGGTCCGGTGGTGGAAACGTCAGCCGGAACGTGAAGGCGGTGGCGGTCGGGCCGTGGGCCCGCAGGTGACGAACCCGGTCCTCGGCCTCGTCCGTCCCCGGCCGATGCCCGGCGGGTACCCACCACAGGGCGTTGGTCGTCCGCTGGGTGGGATGAAACCACTCGCGCCGACGGTGTAGGAACGCCCCGTGGCCGCTATGGAAGACCAAGTTGGCCAGTGCCTCCACAGACTCCCACACGGTCAGGTTCACGATGATCGCATGGTCGCTGTCGCCCTCCCACACGAACGTGCGCACGGCGGTGTCGCCATCCTCGGGCCGCGGGCGCCAGACGACACCAGGCTGCCGGTCGCCGAGCGTGTTGGTGGGGGTGAGACCGGCGACGAAGTCGGTCAGGGCGGAGGAGCCGGGCGGCGCGAGCAGTCGGGCGATGTTCACCTGGGCCAGATGGTAACCCGTCATGAAGGCAGCCTAGCGGGAG
>NZ_CDWWXB010000205.1:0-1672 GCF_977971855.1 Frankia sp. CoWAU3
TGGCGGGGGTGGGTGGGGCGGCGAGGACCTCGCTGAGGACCAGGGCCAGTTCGCCGAAGGCTCGGCCGCGGTGGCTGATCGCATCCTTCTCCGCCGCGGACAGTTCGGCGTTCGTCCGGGTCTGACCGTCGGCCAGGAACAGTGGGTCGTAGCCGAAGCCGCCCGCGCCGCGAGGTTCGGTCAGCAGGGTGCCACGTAGCTCGCCGTGGGCGACCCGTTCGACGCCGTCCGGGGTGACCAGGGCCGCCGCGCAGACGAAGGCGGCGCCGCGCCGGTCGGCCGGGACGTCGTCAAGCTGCGCGAGCAGCAGGGTGTTGTTGGCGGTGTCCCGTTCGACCCGGGTGCCGTCGCGCCAGCCCGACCATCGAGCCGAGCGCACCCCCGGCATCCCGGCCAGTTCGTCGACGGCGAGCCCGGAGTCGTCGGCGACCGCAGGCAGCCCGGTCGCCGCGACCGCCGCCCGCGCCTTGATCAGAGCGTTCTCGGCGAAGGTCGTCCCGGTCTCGGGCACCTCCTCGCCTGGTGGCAGGCCCACCAGCTCCACGGCCAGGCCGCTGGCCGCCAGGATGCGGCGCAGCTCCGCGAGCTTCGCCTCGTTGCGACTGGCGAGGACCACCTTCGTCGTCCGGGCCGATCCGTGGTGTTCGGCGTTCATCGAGCACCTCCCGGGCGGGGAGGCCCCGCCGGGACCGGGCCGCGCAACGCCTCGGTCTGGATCGCGGTGAGCTGGGCGCATCCACGCACTGCGAGGTCGAGCAGGCTGTCGAGCATCGTCCGGTCGAACGGGGTGCCCTCGGCGGTGCCCTGGACCTCGACGAAACCGTCCGCCCCGGTGCACACCACGTTCATGTCGGTGTCCGCGGTGGAATCCTCGCTGTAGGCCAGGTCGAGCATCGCCTCGCCCTTGACCACGCCGACGCTGACCGCACTGACGCTCGTGATGAGCGCATCGGGCCGGCCGAGCCAGCGGGCGGCGTCGACCAGCGCGACGTAGGCGCCGGTGATCGCGGCGGTGCGCGTGCCGCCGTCGGCGAGCAGCACGTCGCAGTCGATCGCAATGGTGTTCGCGCCGAGGGCCTTCAGGTCGATGCAGGCACGCAGGCTGCGGCCAATCAGCCGGGAGATCTCATGGGTCCGCCCGGAGATGCGGCCGCGCACGGACTCGCGATCGTTACGGGTGTCGGTGGCCCGTGGAAGCATGGAGTACTCGGCGGTCACCCAGCCCAGGCCGCTGCCCTTGCGCCAGCGCGGGACCCCCGTGGTCACCGAGGCCGCGCACAGCACCCTGGTCCGGCCCGCACTGATCAGCGCGGATCCCTCCGCGTGCTCCTGCCATCCCCGCAGGATCGTCACCTGCCGGAGTTCGTCCGGTCTCCTGCCATCCGCTCGTATCACGTCGCGACACTATCGGCCCAGAGTGACCCGGCCGCGCGCCGAGGTACGAAGGTGCGGTCCGTCAGAGTTCTCAGAGTTCATAGACGGTGCCGGGGCTCGCGAGGGTCAGCGGGCCGTCGTAGACGCCAGCCGCCTCCTCCTCGGAACGGGCGGCGTTCCCCCACGGGACAAGATGCGTGAGCACGAGCTGACCCACGCCGGCTCGCCGGGCGTGCTCGCCGGCCTCCCGGCCGGTCAGATGCAGGTCCGGGGGGTTGTCCTCCTCATCGAGGAACGA
>NZ_CDWWXB010000205.1:2148-6697 GCF_977971855.1 Frankia sp. CoWAU3
GCGAGGCGGACCAGCCGGTCACACGCCCCGGTGTCGCCCGAGTAGGTCAGTACCCGATCGTCGGCGGTGAGGCGGATGCCGTAGGCCTCCACCGGATGGGCCACCCGGGTGAGATCGATCCGGAACGGCCCGATGTGCAGGCGGCCGGCGCCGATGGTCCGGAAGTCGTAGATGTCGGCCAGGCTGTCGTCCGGCCATTTCTCGAACGCTCCGCACAGCCGTTCCTGGGTGTTGATCGGGCCGTAGACCGGGAGCTTGGGCGGCATGCCCTCCGGGTGGTACCGCCGCGCGTAGGAGTTGGCCACCAGGTCCAGGCAGTGGTCGCCGTGCAGGTGGCTGAGCAGCACCGCGTCGATCTCACGCAGGTCGCAGTGCCGTTGCAGTTCGCCCATGGACCCGTTGCCCGCGTCGAGGACGAGCCGGAACCCGTCCGACTCGACGAGGTAGGACGAACAGGCCGACGTCGGGCCGGGATACGTGCCTGAACAGCCGAGGATCGTCAGTTTCACCGTGGCACCACCGGGCTCTGCTGGGAGGAGGGTTCCTGGTCCGCCCCGGTTCGGGCGGCCCATGCGGCTGGAGGCGTGACTGTGGCCCGCGCGGCGGGAACGGGCGGGGACACCGCCGCGACGCCGACGAGTTCGGGGCCGAGGAACCTGCGTCCCACCCGGCTGAACAAGGTTGGATCACCCGTGGTGAGGAACCGGTGTGTGGGCGGCGGAAGGTCCGGATCGCGGAAGAGTCCATGCCGGACAAGTACCCGGTAGGTGTCCTTGGCCGTCTCCTCGGCACTACTCACCAGAGTGACGCCCTCTCCCATCACGAGGCCGATGACACCCGTCAGCAGTGGGTAATGTGTACATCCAAGTATCACCGTGTCCACGTTGGCTTCCTGCAATGGTGCGAGGTACGCCTCGGTTAGCCCGAGCAACTGCCGCCCGCAGGTGATACCCCGCTCAACGAAGTCCACGAACGCCGGGCAGGCCGCACCGGTCAACTCCACGCCCGCGGCGGCGGTGAACGCGTCGTCGTAGGCGCGGCTGGCAATCGTCGCCAGCGTGCCGATGACGCCTACCCGCCCGCTGCGGGTCGCCGCGGCCGCTCGGCGGGTCGCCGGCATGATCACTTCGATGACTGGTATGTCGTAACGCTCCCGGGCGTCGCGCAGACAGGCGGCACTTGCCGTGTTGCAGGCGATGACCAGCAGCTTCACGCCCTCGTCCACGAGCCGGTCGAGGGCATCGAGGGCGTAGCGACGCACCTCGGCGATCCGCCGCGGGCCGTAGGGTGCCCGAGCGGTGTCCCCGAGATACATCAGGGGCTCATGCGGAAGCTGGTCCAAAATGGCGCGCGCCACAGTCAGACCGCCCACCCCGCTGTCGAACACCCCGATCGGCGCGCCGCTCATGAGCGATCAGACTAAGCCGGAAACCCGATGCTCACCCTGTGGCTGTTGTCACGGAACCATTGTCCGGTCCCGGACAGTCCTCGCGCGTCCGACATAGGACCATCTCGCCTCGCTGAGCTGGGCGCATCGCTGTGCGTCATACCTCGTTGTTTACCCAGGTGAAGGCGTCCGCGTGCCGCGAGGGGCCGAGGTGTGGCCGGCTCGACATCCGGGGATCGTCCCGATCCGCTGGATCATCCGATGACCTTCGCCTGGTCCGGAACGCGATCTTTCATCGATGTATCGCGGGAAATGCGTGGTCCGTCTGTCGATCGTCCACGAGGAGCCGTGCCCGGGTGGGTATGCCATACGGGTACAGGCACGCCAAACGGAGTGTAGGCTAGAACTGCTTGTAATCGATCAGTGACTACTAGCTATCGAACAGGTATGTTGAGGACGCGGCTGAGGTGTCCGGGTCGTTCCCATCCGTCCCCGATCCGAGGCACCCCAGTCGCATCCTCGATGTCTCCGGGCGTCTCCGGGCGTCTTCCAAGCCGCCTCCAGGCCGTCCCCGGGGTGCCGACGCAACGTGGTTCCCGACGTCTCCCCGCGCTTCTACGATGACGTCACGCGGTGGTCTTGCCATCGTCCGGCCATGCAGTCATCCAGGGAGATCGGGGGACGCCAGAACGTGATCACGCACGGAGGGTCGCGGCCGGGTGGCTCTTCGAGCGCTCAAGATCGTCCCATGACGTGAGGGCGGACGGTGTAAGTGGGATACACGGCACCAAACCGTCCTCTGCCTTGTCGGGTTGACGTCGATCGGGGGCATCGCTGGCCGTACGGCGATAGGAACATGTCCATGGCCCGGCTCCTCGCGGCGATCTCCACGGGCGTCGCCCTCCTGGTGGGAGGGTTGACGGCGCTTGCCGTCATGCTGCCGTCCGAGTACAGCTATCTGGTTCCGATTGTCATTATCCTCGTTGTCGTGGGGGTCAACATCACTGCCTGGCTTGTGATCCCGCGTGTCGTCGGCCCGGTGTCGGCGTCGGCGTCCGTGCACCGCTCGATACCGGAGAATCGTCCGATGGGTGGCTCGTTCGTGTTCGGTCGTGGTGAGTTCGACTGGGCGCGTTCGGACGCATCCGATGCCTCCGTCGAGTCCTCGTCGGACAACTGGTCGTCGAGCTGGGACTACGCCGGCGGAGACGGTCCGGACGGCAGCGACGACGAGAGCGGTTTCGACGACGACCGCTGGTATGGCTCCGCGGTCCGCCGCAGCGCGGGTTTCCCGCCGTCCGCTCTTACCGGAGCATCCATGCCCGGCCTGCTGTCCGCCGACACCGGACAGCATCACCGGGCCACGCAGTCCGGCCCAGTGCCGGCGGAGCCAGAGAAGCACCACGACGACAGCCGCCAGCCGTAGCGATGCCCATGTGGGGACTGACCGGCCAGGGGTATATCCCTCCGGCCAGGCACATCCCGTCCGTGCTGTGCTCGGTACGGTCGTTGTGCTCGGTACGGTCGTTGAGGTCGGTACGGTCGTTGAGGTCGGTACCGCGCAGTGCGGTGCGGTGGCGGCCCGGCGCCGTGGATCAGGCGAGCCCGGCGCGTCGGCGGGCCGTCTCGGTCACCGCGGCCCAGTCCTGGTCGGTCTGGCCATGCGCCAGCGCGTCGACGAAGGCGTCCCGCAGCACGCCGCCGAAGGGCAGCGGAACGTTCCGTTCCAGCCCTGAGGCCAGCGCGAGCTGGACGTCCTTCAACCCGAGCGGGAGACGGAAGTTGACGGGCTCGTAGTCCCGGTTTCCGATCATGCGGCCATAGCCGGTGAAGACCGGGCCGGTAAACAGGTTGTCGGTGAGCACTTCGATGAACGTGGCCGGGTTCATCCCGCCGGCCTCGATGACGGCGCTCGCCTCCGCCATCGCCTCGATGCTGCAGGCGATCAGATAGTTACCCAGGATCTTCACCAGGTTGGCGTGCTCCGGCGCATCGCCGACCGTCCAGGTTCGCCGGCCGAGGACGTCGAACAGGGGCTGAACCTCGGCGATCGCGTCCGGATCGCCGCTGGTCACGATGGTGAGGTTGCCGGCGCGGGCGGCGTCGGTCCGGCCGAAGACAGGAGCCGCGAGGTAGCGCAGCCCGTGCTCGGCGTGCTCACGCCGGGCCTGGATCGCCAGCGCGGTGCTGACGGTGGCCATATTCACATGCAGTGCTCCGGCCGGCGCGGCGGTCAGTACCCGCGGATCGAGCAGGCGGTCGGTGACGGCCTGGTCGTCCGCCAGCATGCTGAGGACGATTCCGGTGGCGAACGCCTCGGAGATGCTGGCGGGCACCGCACCGGCGGCGGCCAGCTCGGTGACGGGATCCGGTGAGCGGTTCCAGGCCAGTACGGTGTGGCCGGCGTCGATCAGATTGCGCGCCATGGCGCTGCCCATTCCGCCGAGCCCGATGAAACCGATTTTCATGCGTCACCCTCCTGGCCTGGTCGGCGGACGGTCCGCCGACGCGGGTTTCCTGCCCGGCTGGGCTGGGCCAAGTGGCATCGGCCGCTCCAGCCCAGGGCGGGTGAAGAACGGACCGGCAGGTGCCGGGTCCTCAGGCGCCTGTCATCGTAGGAAGCCCGGTGCCCGAGGTCAGTGTGATGAACTCGATACGCGGGGGACCTGTGAGCAGATCCTGCCGCTCGGCGACGAAATGGTGGATGTGCGGCTGGTTCTCATGATCCTCGAACGCCTCGCGGTCGCGGTAGAGCTCGTAGAAGAGCCGGGCATTGTCGTCGCCGACCACCCGATGGGTAGTGTAGATCAAGGTCCCGGGTTCGTGGGCTGCGATCAGCGGCACCGTCTCGGCCACCAACGCGTCGAACGCGTCCGCCGTGTCCGGGCGTACCTCGAACCGCACCGTCAGACCGAACATGGATCTCCTCCTCAGGGTGTTGCGGCAGGGACATGGCGGGGCGCTGTCGCTTCGCGACGTACTGTTACCGTATCCAGGAGATCACTCTAATGGTGGCCTGAGAGCCCGGCCACATCGGTGCGGCCTGAGATCGGCCGCCTTGTGTAGTCCGGGACCAGGGCCGCGCAGAGATCACGCTACGTTGTGATCGGTGATGTTTTGTAGACGTGCTGTGGGGTGACTCGGGGCGCCCTGGGCGACACA
>NZ_CDWWXB010000206.1:0-2770 GCF_977971855.1 Frankia sp. CoWAU3
GGAAAGGCTCAATGTCCGACGGGCAAGGACGATCACCGGTTGAACGACGGTGGCGGTTACTTCCGACGGTCCGTCCCAGGGGGAAGCGGCGTGCTCGGCGCGGGAGTTTGGCCGAATGGTGGCCAGTTCGAGGCTGCGGTCTCCACTGGCGCGGAGGTATTCACGGATCCACGGCTGCGGACCGCCCGGTTCGAACGGGACGCTTTCGGTGCCCCGGTGCAGGTCACCGGCGAGTCGGCGGTCGTTTTCTTCGGAGCTGCGACGGGCAGTGCCTTCGCGCTGCGCTGTCCGACCCGGCCGCTGACCGGCGGAGCCGAACGCTATGCGGCGGTAACGAATCATCTACGTCGTCATCGGGTGCTGTCAGCCTTCCCGAAAGCCGAGTGGGTCGCGCAGGGAGTGCGGGTCGGCGAGAAATGGTGGCCGGTGGTCGTCATGGACCAGGTCCAGGGCACCACCCTGCGGACCTACGTCCGCCAGCACCTCGCATCTCCGGAAGCGCTGCGTGACCTCGCCGCCGGATGGAAGCTTCTACTCGGTGAGATGAGCAAGGCCGAGATCGCCCACGGCGATCTGCAGCACGGCAACGTGTTCGTCACCGAACAAGGTTCAGTACGCCTCGTGGACCTGGACTCGGTTTGGGTCCCGGCGGTCGCGCACCTACCGCCGGACGAGCATGGACATCGCCACTACCAGCACCCCCGCCGGCAGGCGACGGGCTACTGGGACCGCCGCGTCGACACCTTCCCGGGTCTCGTCATCTACCTCTCGGTGCTGGCGGTCGCCGCCGACCCGGCCCTGTGGGAAGAGTTCCACCGCGACGAGAACCTCATCCTGAGCGCGTCCGACCTCGCCCAGCCCGACCACACGCCGATCTGGTCACGACTCGCCGCAAGCCGGGACGGCGAGGTCCGTCGGCTCGTCCCGCTGCTGAGGCGCTTCTGCCTCGGGCCGCCGGCGGTTGACGTCGATTTGCCAACGCTGCTGCGCGACGCCGACAGCGCCCTGCCGGACGCGCCTGTCAGCGAGGCGGTCGCGCCGTCCCTCGGCGCGGGGAGTTCCTGGTGGGAACCGAGCCAGGCTTCCGTCCCGACGAAGCCGATCGATCCCAGCCAGGGCTGGGCGATCCCGCCCTCTCCATCGGGAGCCCCAGGCACCCCAGGCACCCCGGCCACCCCAGGCACCCCAGCCGCGGGACGGAATCTCTGGGACGCGACGACCAGGACATCGCCGAACACCGGTCCCTCGGCGGGTCAGGGCGGCACGACCTCCGCGGCCGGCGACGGGGCGCGGCGGGCGTCGCCCCCCGGATCCGTGCCGAACCGCGGCTCCGGGTCGCGCACGGCGGCTCTCGTCCTCGCGGCCCTGGCCATCCTCGCACTCATCCTGATCATCCTCACCGTGGGATGACACCAGACGACCGAAGGCTCGAGACATTCGAGACAACCGATGGGAGGCGGCATGACGCCGTCAGGCGGGCCGGACGACACCGCGTGGCCGAGCCGCCACCGGCGGATCATCGGGGTCTGCATCCTCGTGGCCGCGGTCACGATCGCCGTCGTCGGCCTGATCTCGGGCGGAGGCGGAACGGCTCCGTCGCCGATCAGGATCCTGGTGACGACCTCCGCCGACCAGGCCCTGCGGGCGGCCGGCGGCAACGACGTCAACCAGGTGATACTCGTGGCGTCGTCGGCGCCGCAGCCGGACGAGCCCGAGCTGTTCATCCAGTACAAGGTGCGGGCCGGGGAGACCCGGGAGCAGATTGCCGCGGCACTCGGGATCAACCCGGACGCCGTGGCCGATCACCCGTTCAAGGACGGTGAGCTGCTCCACGTCCCGCTCCCGCCCCGATTCACCCGCGGCACGGGAAAGGACGGCCCGGTCTTCACCGCCTACACCCCACCTGCGGCATCGTCCACGGCCGGCGTTCCGTTGCTCGGGGTGCCGGCCGCCGACGTCCCCCGGCTCGCCGAGGTCGGCGCCCGGCTGCTCGTCGCCGTCGGTCCGGGTGCCCGCCCGGACGTCCACAAGGTAGCCGAGGCACTTCCGGACACGGTCGAGGCGATCGGTGACGACCACAAGGTCCTGGTGCCGGCCTCGGTGCACGACGGCACCCACGGCCCCGGCCGGATCGGCACCGCGCTGCGCTGGCTTCTGATCTTCGCGGTCGGCCTTGCCGTGGTTCCGCTGGCCGGCTTCGTCCACGCCGTGACCGGTCGCGGCACCTACCCGGAACCGACGTCGCCCCGGGACTTCCGGCCGGCCGACTTCCCGCCGGCCGACTTCCCGCCGACTAGGTACCCGCGGCCGGCACCGCCGGCCGACTTCCCGCCGGCCGACTTCCCGCGTCCGCTCCCGCCTCGGCGCCCGGGCCCCCCGGGACCGGGCGCCGCCGTCCATCCGATCGGAGTCGAGGTGATCGATCGACGGACGCTGCTGGAGGACCCGCAGTGCTCGTGCGGGAGCATCCAGGTCGACGCGTCCTACGCCTGCCGCGCATGCCCGAACTCATGGCGGGTGGGCGCCGGCGAGCCCTGGCCGGACATCCTCCCGACGAACCCGGCGGACGATCCCCCGGGCGCTCTCTCTGCCGACGACCACCTCCCCCGGTACTGATCCGACTCCTGAGGAAGCGCGAAGCCCATACCCTACACCAAGCAGATCGACCGGCGTGCCCCGGGCTGCTTCATCTTTCTGCTGGACCAGTCCGACTCGATGAACTACCCGATCGCCGGGCGTCCCGGCATCTCCAAGGCGCAGGCCCTCGCCG
>NZ_CDWWXB010000206.1:3312-6739 GCF_977971855.1 Frankia sp. CoWAU3
TGCTCGGCTACAGCGGCGAGGAGGCCCGCTCACTGTTCACCGGAGCACTCGCCGGCCAGTGGCTGGTCTCGGTACCGGACCTCTTCTCCTGCGTGCTGCGCCGGGAGGAGCGGCACGGCTCCTCGATGCCCGTGTGGTTCGAACCGTTCGGGGCGGGCCTCACCCCGATGTGCGCCGCCCTCGACATGGCCGGGAGCCTCGCCTCCGGCTGGGCCCAGAGCCACCAGGACTCCTTCCCACCAATCATCATCAACATCACCGATGGAGCAGCCACCGACGGCGAGCCCGAGAAGGTGCAGATGTGGGCCGACCGGCTACGGTCACTGCGCACCGCGGACGGCAACCTGCTGCTGTTCAACATCAGCATCTCCGCGGTCGCGCAGACCACCACCACCTTCCCCGCGGCCGAGTCCGAGCTGTCCGACGAGTGGGCTCGCGGGCTGTTCCGGATGTCGAGCGAGCTGCCGCCGCTGATGCGCACCGCGGCGGAGCGCCTGGGTGCGCAGACCCGGCCCGGCGCCCGGGGATTCGTCTCCAACGCGACACCCGACGCGATCGTCCTCGCCCTCACCGTCGGCACCCAGGTGGCTCAGGTCGACGCCTGAGTGGGGCGGTGGGCCGACGGCTGCGGTGGGTCCCGAGGAAGGAGAGGTGCGGGAGTGCGGGTCACGGGCCGTGTGCAGGTGTGGCTGCCGAAGAACAGCGGCTATGCCTCCGAAGACGCGACGATGGTGAGCACGGCGCGCCGGCGGGCGGCCGTCGCGGATGGCGCGTCGGAGGGGGTCGACGTGCGGCGGTGGGCAAACCTGCTGGTCACGCGATACGTCAACACGCCGCCGCCGATCGGGGCCTCGGCCGAGGGCATCTACGAATGGTTCCGCGAGACGATCAGGATCTGGAACCTGAGCCCGCCGACGGTCGATCCCGACGACTGGCGGTTCCAGGGCGTCGGTGCGACGGAAGCGGCGTTCGCCACGTTTCTTGGACTGCAATTCAGGAGCGAGGAGAACGAACACGACGGCCGGCTGGAGTGGGAGGCGATCGCGGTCGGCGACTCCTGCCTGGTCCGGGTGCCCTCGCCGGAGGCCATCCTGGCGGGCGCGCAACCCGAGTTCTTCCCGTACTCCGCATCGGCAGCCTTCACAAGCACCCCCGACCTGGTGCCCAGCGACCTCGGGCGGGCCCGTCGGCTCGCGCCGACCGGGGAGGGCTGGCCGGTGCGGGTGCGGCGAGGCTTCGCCGAGGCGGGGGAGGTCTTCCTGCTCGGCAGCGACGCGATCAGCAAGTGGCTTTACACCCTGCCGTGGACTGATCCGGAGGTTTGGCGGCGACTTCCCGACCTGCGCAAGCCGAACCTGGAGGGGCTCGCCCACCAGCTCAAGGACGCGGGCGAGATCGACCACGACGACCTCACGCTGGTGGTGCTCCGGGTGCGCGAAGACCCGCGGAGATGACGCACGGGCGTGGGTCCTAAACGACGGCCGGGCGCCACCCTCGCCGAGACGGATGGACGCCCGGCCGTGGCCGGTCCGCGGGATCGATCAGCCGGCCCTGCGCTTCTCGATCGCCTCGATGAGCTGCGGGACGACGTTGAACAGATCGCCGACCAGCCCGTAGTCCGCGAACTCGAAGATCGGCGCTTCCGGGTCCTTGTTGATCGCGACGATCGTCTTGGACGTCTGCATCCCGGCCCGGTGCTGGATCGCGCCGGAGATGCCGACCGCGATGTAGAGCTGCGGGGACACCGTCTTGCCGGTCTGCCCGACCTGGTTCTGGTGCGGGTACCACCCGGCGTCGGTGGCGGCACGCGACGCGCCGACCGCGGCGCCGAGGGTGTCGGCCAGCTTCTCCACCAGGGTGAAGTGCTCGGCGGCGCCCAGACCGCGACCACCGGAGACGACGACCTGGGCCTCGGTGAGGTCCGGGCGGCCGGACTTCGCCTCGACGACGCGGTCGACGATCTTGGCCCCCTTCGCGGCGTCGGAGATCGCGATGTCCACCGTCTGCTCGGACGGCGTCACCGGGGCGGCCTCGGGCGCCGTCGAGTTCGGCCGGACGACGACCACCGGAACACCCTTGACGACCTTCGACGTGACGATCGTTGAGCCGCCGAAGATACCCTGGGTGGCGACCAGGTCGGGGGTCAGCGCGACAGCGTCCCAGATCAGGCCCGAGTCGGTCTTCGCGGCGACGCGGGCCGCGATCTCCCGCGAGTCCGCGGTGGCGGCGACCAGCACGGCAGCCGGCGACGCGTCCGCGACCAGCTTGGCCAGCACCTCGGCCGCCGGCGCGCCCACGTAGCCGACGACGTCCTCCGACTCGACGACGTAGACCCTGGCGGCGCCATACTGCGCGAGGTACTCCTTGGCCTTCGCATAGGTGCCCGGCGCTCCGAGGAACACCGCGGCGGGCTCGCCGAGCGAACGGGCGAGCGTCAGCAGTTCCGCGGTGACCTTCTTGGGTTCACCATCGGCGTGCTCGACGAGCACGAGAACTTCAGCCATCGGACAAAACCCCTCAGATAAGCTTCTGCGCCGCGAGGAACTCCGCGACCTTCGTGCCGCCGTCGCCCTCGCCCTTGACGATCGTGCCACTCGACCGCGGCGGCGCGGGCTCCGAGGCAACGACCGTCGACGTGGCGCCGGCCAGCCCGACCGCATCGGCGTCCAGACCCGCGTCCGCGGCGGACAACGTCGTCAGCGGCTTCTTCTTGGCCGCCATGATGCCCTTGAACGAAGGGTAACGCGGCTGGTTGATCTTCTCGACCACGGCAACCACGGCCGGCAGGCTTGCCTCGACCAGGGCGTAGCCGTTGTCGGCGAGACGCTCGATCGTGACCTTACCCGCGGCCGGATCCACCGTGACCTTGCGGGCCTGGGTGAGCTGGGGAAGGGCCAGCCGCTCCGCCAACAGGGCACCGATGACGCCGCCACGGGCATCGGAAGCCTCGCTGGAGGTGATGACGATGTCGGGTGACAGCGTGGAGATCACCTTCGCCAGCGCGGCGGACGTCGCCAGCGCGTCCGACCCGTGCAGCAAGTCGTCCGTCAGGTGCACGGCCTTGTCCGCGCCCATCGACAGGGCCTTGCGGATCGTCTCGGCCGCCTTGGCCGGTCCCATCGTGACGACGGTGACCTCGCCCCCGTGCGCTTCCTTGATCTTCAGGGCCTCTTCGACCCCGTACTCGTCCATCTCGTTCATAACGCTGTCGACACTCTTACGGTCGACGGTCTTGTCCGCGACGTCGAGCTTCTTCTCCGCCCAGGTGTCAGAAACCTGCTTGACGGTAACGACGATGTTCACGCGTTGGGGCCTCCGTAGCCAACATCCGATGTCAGTCCCTTGACATCGTCGCATCTGGGGCGCTCACGCGCTCAATGATCGACGACGTGACGCGGACCGCAGTACGCCCCTGAGATGAGGATTT
>NZ_CDWWXB010000207.1:0-6120 GCF_977971855.1 Frankia sp. CoWAU3
CCACTTAACGCAACAGACCGTCACACCACGCGACCTTCGCGCAGCCCTGGGGAACAGTGTGCCCAAAGTATAGATTTCCGGGCCGTCGGCAGGCGGGAAACCGTGCCGCGGCACAGCGCGCGACTCGATGCCGATCAGGCATACCGGTATGCCGCCGAGGTGTACGTCCCACACCACCGCGGTCTCCGCGCCCTCCATGTGCTTCCAGCGTTCCAGCACCGGGTGGTCCTGGTCGGACAGCGCCTCCATCACAGGGCGGATGCCGAAGGGCTTCTTGCGGTCCGGGTTGGCCTCGGCGGAGAAGATCTCACCGACGGATGTGAAGTCGCTGCCAGCCACCGAGTGAGGGTAGTCGGAGATGTCGCGGTCGACGGGGTCGTTCGTCTCCGCTCGCCGCGGACCATCCTCGCCGGGGGCGACATATGTGTGGTTGTAGTGTGCCATCAGCACGTCCACGGCGGCGGTCAGGTTCGGCGCCCAATACTGCCCCTGCCCGTTCGGGCCCATCACTCGGTCGTAGCCGCCAATGCCGAAGTTGTCCTCGGCCGACACGCCGCCGGAGACATCCACTGCCTGCTTGCCGGTGAGCACCATCGTCGAGTCCGGGGTCATCACCAGGATGCCCTTGGTGTGCATGAGCATCGTCGCCTCGGCGTTCCAGTACGGCTGCGCACCGACGGTGATGCCCGTGACCGCGATGTTGATCTCGCTGCCGGCCTGGGTGAACTCGACGATCTGCTTGAGTGCCGCGCCCACCCAGTCCATGTTCTCCGTGCCCGATTCCATGGAGATCCGGGCACCGGAGGACAGCGCGTACCATTCCAGCGGCAACCGCATCCGCTCGGCCAGGTTCAGTGCGGCGATCACGCGGCGGCACTCCGGCTCTGACAGTGCGCCGAGCGACTTCGTCGGGTCGCTGAGCAGTACGACCCTGGTGACACCCTGCGGGTGCAGCCTGGTCGGGGCGGTGGCCACACCCACGACGATCGCCGCGGTGTTGTGCCCCTTCGGCCGGTCGACCGGCACCAGCGCGCAGCTGTCGTCGAGGTCGTACTCGACGAAGTCGCCGAGCAGGTCGGTCAGTTCATATGGGTGCATCATCTTGCGGTTGCTCGCGCGCAGCACCTTGAGCCGGTAATCGTCGATCGGCTCGATCGGCTCGACCGAAGGCTCGCCAACGGTCAGCTCGACGCCCGTGGTCTTGAAGGAGACACACAGGGCGATCTTAGACAGCTCGCCGGTCTGCGGGCTGCGCTGCTGGGCGATGAACAGGATCTCCTCTAGCTCGGCGTCCGCGGTCATCAGCAGCACACGCTCAGTGATCATCTCTAGCTCGGTGCGGGTGATGTCGCTCGGCGGCCAGACGTAGACCACGATCCGGTTGGTGTTGAAACGCTTGTCCGACGGTCGCAGCGACCGCGCGCGGCGGATCGAGTCGACGCAGGCGGCCACGGCCTCCTCGGCCGCTGGCAACGCGACCAGCTGGCCATCATGATCGTGCTCCCTAAACAGGTCGCATACCTGGATGAACGCGACAAAGCGGTTATCCGACGGATTCTCCCGCGCCACGCACTGGTAGAGGTACACATCCTCGTCTGACGACGGCAGCCGGGTGAGGTCGAATTTGCTCAGCCGCTCCAGCTGCATCCGCTGCGCGATGCACGGGTGCAGGCCGCGGATCGGCCGTTCCTCGGCCATCCCGGCGTCCGACGGCCGGAACGTGAAGTGGTGGGTCATCGTGCAGCTGCCTCCGGGGTGATGGTGATGGTGAGCCGACGCACCTGGGGCGGCAGCGGGTGCGCGCTGGCGGCCTCGCCCAGCACGGCCGCCATCACGTCGGAGTCCGCCGGCTGGTTCTCCCAGGACAGGTAGATGTCAGCATCGACGGAGCGCTCGCCGCCTGCCAGCTCCGCAAGCCCACCCAGCGCCGCGTCCAGCGCGTCGAAGCCCACTGCGCAGGAGACGAGCCTGGAGCCCGCGCGCTCGGCCACCCAGAATCGGTAGCCGGCGTACTCGGTGGCGCGGATGTGGGTGAGGTCCTTGTTGCCGTAGTACCGGCGGGTCAGCACTTCCAGTATGACCGTGTTATCCTGGTCGCCGCGCAGCAGCCGCTGGCCCAGCAGCGGCACCAGCGGCTCGGTGCTGCGCACCATCTCGGCGATGCGCTCGGTGCGATCCGGCGCGTCCGGGTAGGCGTCCAGGTGGAGCAGGTGCTCGAAGATACGGATGCGCTCCTGAGCACGGCGCAGCAACTGCTGCTGATGCTGGAACCAGGCGAACATCACGTCGAGCGCGAGGTCGGCAACCACGGGGAAGTGGCCCTTCGTGGCGGTCACCAGCCGCTCTAGCGCCAGATACACCGGTTTGTGCACGGACTTGTCCGGCGGCGGCTCCCACCGCCACGATTCCAGCAGCGCCGCAACTACCTTGGCGGCCACCTTGGCGGTGGCAGGCTGCCGGGCAAGGAAGATTCGGAACACCGCGGCCTCGAGCTCGGGGGAGCGTTTCAGGTCGGTGACGTCGTAATGCCCGAGCGCCTTGGCCAGTTTGGCCTGGAACGACTCCGTTAGCCCGGCCCGCTCGACATCGAGGCTGCGCAGGTAGGTGTGGAAGTGCTCGTGAGGGCTGCGCGGGTGGCCCTCATCGCCGACGTCCATGCGGGCAGGCCGGTTCCGGCTCAGCTCGGCCAGGTCGGCGAATATTTCGATGATTTCGAGCTCCTTGGCCAGCGGCTGGTGGCCCTTCTCGGTGGCCGCCCGACGCGCGGCGAGGTAGTCGTGGAGCGCCTGGCGCTCATCGTGCAGGTCGAAGCCCAGCAGCAAAGCGCGCAGATCCTCCAGGCCGCGCGCGGTGCGCTCACGCGCCGGGACCTCCTCGGGCGCGGTCGGCAGGTCCAGCCCGGCCGCCGGGGCAGCCGGGCTGTCCTCGACCTCGGCACCGGCGATCGGCTCCAGCCGCAGCAGCGGCGCACCCGCCTCCACCTGGCTGCCCACGGAGACGAAGCATTCCCTCACCCGCGCCTTGAATGGCGCCTGCAGCACCGTCTCCATTTTCATGCTCTCCAGCACCAGGATTTGTGCGCCCGCCTCGATCTCGGCGCCAACCTCCAGCGGCGTGGCGATGACCATGGCAGGCATGGGCGAGCGGACGACGTCGCCCTCGTCGCGGCTGACCCGGTGTGTGACGCCGTCCACCTCGATCAGGTGGACGGGCCCGTGGATGTCGGCGAGTAGCCGGTACCGGGCACCGTTGACGACGATCTGCCCGGTGTGCCGATCGAAGCGGTCAATCGTGACGTCAGCGGTGCGGACGTCGGCGCCCGCTTCGAGGCTGACGTGGAACCGGCACGGGCCCCGCCGCGCCACGCGCGCCTGGTAGCCGACGCCGCGCAACTTGAGGTCCAGCGGCCGACCGCTGTCGTGCTGCACCTGCGGGCGTCCGCCGAACGCCGTCAACAGCAGCCGCTGCCGCTCGGCGTGCTCCTTCTCCTCGTACGCGTCGATGGCCGCTGCCACCAGGGCCACGGCGGAGTTCCGGTGCGAGACAAGCCTGTCCCCGACGCGGTCGATCCAGCCGGTGTCCGCGCTGGCGTCGATCACCTCGGGCCGGTTGAGCAGGTCCAGCAGGAAGCTCTTGTTCGTGACACCACCTTTGATGACCACTTTGGTCCCCTGGATTGCCCGGCGCAGCCGGCCCAGCGCCTCGTCGCGATCGCGGCCGTAGGCGATGATCTTCACGATCATCGAGTCGAAGTCGGCCGGGATGGTGTCGCCCTCGCTGAAGCCAGCGTCGACACGGATGCCGGGTCCGGCTGGCAGCTCCAGCCGCGTGATGTGGCCCGGGCACGGCATGAAGTCGCGGTCGGGGTCCTCCGCGTTGAGCCGGGCCTCGACGGCGTGTCCGCGCTCGACCGGCCGCGCGCCCTGCAGCCGGCCGCCCGAGGCCACGTGTAGTTGGGCCTTGACCAGGTCGAACCCGGTGGTGGCCTCGGTGATCGGGTGCTCGACCTGCAGGCGGGTGTTGACCTCGAGAAACGTGGTCTGCTTGTCGCCGGGGTGGTAGAGGAACTCGACGGTCGCCGCGCCCCGGTAGCCGACCGCGACGATCAACCGCTCGGCCGCAGCCTTGAGGTTGGCCGCCTGCTCCGGGCTGAGCACCGGCGAGGCCGACTCCTCGATCACCTTCTGGTTGCGCCGCTGCACCGAGCAGTCGCGGACGCCGAGCGCCCACGCGGTGCCCTGGCTGTCGGCAATCACCTGGACCTCGACGTGCCGGGCCCCAGTAATTAGGCGCTCCAGGAACATGACATCGATGCCGAACGCCCGCGCGGCCTCTTGCCTGGTGCGCTCGAAGGCGTTGACAAGCTCGGACTCGTCCCTGATCATACGGATGCCCCGACCACCGCCGCCCGCGGCCGCCTTGAGCATAAGCGGATAGCC
Source organism: Frankia sp. CoWAU3 (assembly GCF_977971855.1). NCBI lineage: Bacteria > Bacillati > Actinomycetota > Actinomycetes > Frankiales > Frankiaceae > Frankia > Frankia sp. CoWAU3. The sequence goes on from NZ_CDWWXB010000207.1 coordinate 4,440, forward strand.
GATCTTGGAAGCCGCCGCCAGGGCGGCGTCCAGGCTCTCGACCGGACCGCGGCTCCACGGCGCGATCGGCACGCCGACCTCCTCGGCGATTCGCTTCGCGCCGATCTTGTCGCCGAGCTTGCGCATGGCCTCGGAACTGGGCCCGATGAAGGTGACCCCGAGCCTCTCGCAAAGCTCTTCGAACGCCGGGTCCTCCGCGACGAAGCCCCAGCCGACCCACGCGGCGTCGGCCCCAGTCTCCACCAGCGCGCGCTCCAGGACCCTCAGGTCGAGATAGGGACGCGCGGCGGCCGGGCCAAGACAGTAGGCCCTGTCGGCCTCGCGCACGAACGTCGCGGTGCGGTCGACATCGGTGTACAGGGCGACGGTCTCGATCGCTGTTGCGGTCTCGGCGACTATCTCCCGAACGGCTCGGATGAGGCGCATCGCGGCCTCACCACGGTTGACGATGGCGACGCAGCGGAACATGGCTGAGTCCTTCCTGCTCAAGACACACCATTCGGTTGGCGGGTGGCCGGTTCGTCCTCGCGACTGGTGCCTGACCGGAATGTGGGGATGGCGCCCGGCCGGTCGCGATGACCGCGCCGGGATCGGCGACTGCTTGATATCGGGCCTACGCCCAGCGCAAGGCGATCCCACCCCACGTCGCGCCGCCGCCGAAAGCCACCATAAGGAGCAGGGAGTCCCGCTGGAGCCGACTGGCCCGTACAGCGTCATCCAGTGTGATCGGCACGGAAGCGGCACCGGTGTTGCCGTACCTGCCGACGGTGAGATGCAACATGCCCGGGGCGAGCCCCAGGTTCTCAGCCAGGTCGGCCAGCATCACGCCGTTCGCCTGATGGGACACGATGAGATCAACGTCGGGCAGCGTTACACCCACAGTCGTGCACAGTTCCGTCACGACTGCTGCCAACTTCTCGGTTGCCAGGCGACGAACCTCCCGGCCGTTCATCATGAAGTAGTGCTGATGTTTCTCGATGCTGAGATGGCTCGGAGGCATTCGACTGCCTCCGCCTGGGATCTGGATCAAGTCCGTGTTGCGTCCGTCCGAGTACAGGGTGCTCGCCAACAGGCCTTGTCCGTCAGGTACCTTGCCGAGGACGACCGCGCCAGCACCGTCTCCGAAAAGAGTCGAGGTGCGGTAGTCGGTGTAGTCAAGAATGCGCGAATAGGTGTCGGCGCCAATAACCAAGGCGGTGGAGTAATCCGGGTCCGCGGCAAGTAGGGAGTCGGCGCACTTCAGCGCGTAGATGAAGCCGCTGCAGACCGCTTGAATGTCGAAGGCGAACGCTCGAGTGGCGCCGATGGATGCTTGAACGTGGCATGCGGTGGCGGGCATGGGCTGGTCGGGTGTGGATGTGGCAAGCACGATCAGATTGATGTCCCGGGCCTGCATGCCTGCCGCGGCGAGCGCCTGTCGTGCGGCGTGGGCAGCCAGATCCGAGGTGGCCTCGTGCGGTGCTGCCACACGGCGTTCGCGGATGCCGGTCTTCTCGAAGATCTTGCCGCGGTCGAGACCGAGAAGATCTTCCATTTCTTCACTCGTCAAAATTTTTTCTGGGACGTATGACCCAGTTCCGAGAATGGCTGTGTTCACGACTGATCCTTTCAGGGGTCGAGGCTCAGGGCTGCGCGAAGGTCGCGTGGTGTGACGGCCTGTTGCGTTAAGTGGCTATGAATT
>NZ_CDWWXB010000208.1:0-2627 GCF_977971855.1 Frankia sp. CoWAU3
CACACCACGCGACCTTCGCGCAGCCCTGGAGGGGGAGTGACGTCTTCATGGTCCCGCGGTTCCGGGGGGATCGAGGGAAACTTAAGGTAACGAATTGGTACGGACATCCCGGTCGGTGCCCGGAGTGGCGGTCGTACGGGTGGCCGGACACGGTTGCGGTTGTCGCCCGAGCAGGATCCGACAGTCAGGTAAGGGTTGATCATCGTGCGGTCTGACAGGCCGTCTGATCACGTGATGTGGTGCAAATTTACGGAAAAAACGGGATGCAATGGTCGCTTCGATCCGGATGTGTCACCGTTAGTGGTCCCAGGCGGTTGTCGGGTGACGACTCGGAAAGTTGATCACGGCGGGGCCGGCGGGGTGCGGGGAACACCGCCTTGCCCGTCGGCACTATGCAGCGTCCCGGCGGGCACCCGGCCAGTGCCCGGACGGGGTCCGGGTGCCGTGCGACCTCTGCTCGGCGGCCCTCACGGCGGCCCTCACGGCGGGACCGATGCGCCAGCAGGCCCTTGACGGGTTGACGAAAGCGGATTCGCGTGCAGATTCGTCGGCATGTCGCGGGCGCCGGGGCGGGGGTAACGTTGCCATTTTCGCTTCGGGGAATCGACCCGGCCACCGCTCGGTGGACCCGCGTCTGGGACGCGGGAACCAGTAGCGTCCTGGCCGGCGCAGTACCGGAGCCGTCGACATCGGCGAGGGAGGGCGTAGATGTGTCATCTGTTCGCGATGAGCAGCGGGCCGACGAGGGTGCAGGCGACTTTCTGGCTGCTGGATGCGCCGGACAGTCCCCGGGCGGCGACGCTGCGGACCCCGGAGGGGGCTGGCTTCGGCGGATTCGACGCCGAGGGCACCGCGTGGGTGGTCAAACAGGTCATCCGGAACCGGGCCGACACGGCATTCGCCCAGGAGCCGCAGCAGGTCACCTCCTCGACGTTCGTCGCGCATGTCCGGCACGCCTCCACCGGCCGGGCCTGCGAGGACAACACCCATCCGTTCGTTCGAAACGGGCGGATCTTCGCGCACAACGGCGTGATCGAGGGGCTGGACAAGCTGGACGCCGAGCTCGGTACGGCCGGTCTCCCGGTCCTCGGTGACACCGACTCGGAACGGTTCTTCGCCCTCGTCACCCGCGAGATCGACGCCTGTGACGGGGACGTCGGCGAGGGAATCGCATCCGCCGCTCGTTGGGCCGCCGAGAACCTGCCGCTGTACTCCATCAACATGATTCTCATCACGGATCGGGACCTCTGGGCTCTGCGGTATCCGGACACCAATGGCCTGTACGTCCTTCGGCGTGGCCCGGGCGGGCGCAACGAACGCCACCTTGATCACGCGAGTCCGTTCAGCGAGATCCGGGTCCGCTCTCTCGACCTGCTCACCAAGCCCGCGGTCGTGGTCGAGAGCGAGCGGATGGACGAGGACCCTCGGTGGCGGTTGATGGAGAGCGGGGAGCTGCTGCATGTGGCCGCCGATCTCACCGTGACCTCTCGGATCGTGTTGGACGGGCCGCCGGTTCACCAGCTGTCCCTCGACGAGCTGCGGCCGCAGGCCGCCGTGTCGCAGACCACCGCGGTGCCCGACCTTCCTCTGTCCGCGTGATCATTCCGGTCCCTGAATCCCCTGTATCCCCTGATCCGCCCATCCACTGAACTACCGATCCACAGATTCAACGAACCGGCCGACATGCCGGGCGTGCGTACGGGGTAGCAGACGTGATGGGGTAATGGCACGGACAGTGGCAGTTCCCTGCGCGGAAGGGGCTCGTCGTGGTAGCAGAGGTCGGCAGGATCGGGTTGTGGGCAACCGAGCGGCAGTGGCCGAAGGATGTCCCGGCCCGGGCGGAGATCGCGGCCGAGGTGGAGGCCCTCGGCGTCCCGACGGTATGGATCGGCGCGGCCAGTGGCGATCTTGAACTCGCGGCCGCGATCCTGGACAACACGGATCGGCTGGTGGTCGGTACCAGCATCCTCAACATCTGGACCGAACCGGCGGACGTCGTCGCCGATCATTACGCCATGCTGGCGAAGGCGCACCCCGACCGGATCCTGCTCGGGCTCGGTGCCGGCCACAAGGAGCTGGTGGAGAAGAGGATCGACCGTCGCTACGAGCGTCCCGTCGACGTCCTCGTCGACTATCTCGACACCCTCGACGAGCTGGGCGTCCCGCGGGCCGGCCGGGCGCTGGCCGCTCTCGGTCCCCGCGTGCTGGGGATCGCCGCGCAGCGCACCGCGGGTGCCCTGCCCTACCTCACCACCCCCGAGCACACCCGGCGCGCCGGGGAGCTGCTTGGCCCGGACGCGCTACTCGCGCCCGAGCAGATGGTCATCCTCGACACCGATCCGGCTCAGGCCCGGGCGGTCGCGCACGACACCCTCGCGTTCTACCTGAAGCTGCCGAACTACGTGAACAACCTGCGCCGTCTCGGCTTCACCGAGGACGATCTGACGGGTGCCGGCTCGCGGCGCCTCGTCGATGCCGTGGTGGCCTGGGGCGATGTGGACTCCGTGCTAGCCAGGGTCGCCGAGCACCATGAGGCCGGTGCCGATCACGTGGCCATCCAGGTGCTGACCTCCACTCCCACCCGGCTCCCGCGCGAGCAGTGGGCCCGGCTGGCGCCGGTCATCGTC
>NZ_CDWWXB010000208.1:2971-6438 GCF_977971855.1 Frankia sp. CoWAU3
CCGGCTGATCCGCCGGCGAGCCGAGCGGGTGCCACCTCGGCTGGTAGCCGGTCCATCCCCGACGGTCCGCCCTGGGCGATTGGTTAGCATACTGAACGTCGCCTCGGGCAAGCTGCGGGCCTGGACCAACGGTGAGCGTGACGTCACCGTGCATTTCGGCGCGGTGCTGGAAAATCTTCTGCGGGTTCACGGCCTGTTTCCTGTCGGCAGGATGACACTCCGCCGGCCGATAGCGGCTGGCTCGATGGTGGGTGCTCCGCGACGATGATGCCAACCGGGGGAGGCGCGGCCGGTCGGTGCAACTGCCTACCTGCCTACCTGCCTGCCGTCGGCGGGTCCTACCGAGCGGGCAGCAGCCCGGGTCCGGTCCGTCATCCCGACATAGTGATGTTCCACGGCAAGGAGGGGAATGATCGAGGCGCAAGGGCTCACCAAGCGGTACGGACGTACGGTCGCCGTCAACGACCTGTCCTTCACGGTGCAGCCAGGCAAGGTGACCGGTTTCCTGGGGCCGAATGGTGCGGGAAAGTCCACTACAATGCGGATGATCCTGGGGCTCGACAATCCGAGCGCAGGCCAGGTCCGTATCGACGGTAAGCGATATGCCGAGCTGAAGGAACCACTCCGCCAGGTCGGAGCGCTGCTGGAAGCGAAATGGGTGCATCCCAACCGCTCCGCCCGCTCGCACCTGCGGTGGATGGCCGCGGCGAACCGAATTCCCGGGAAGCGGGTCGACGAGGTCCTGGAGATCGTCGGGCTCACCTCGGTCGCCGGCAAGCGGGCGGGTGGCTTCTCGCTCGGGATGGCACAGCGTCTCGGGATCGCGACGGCCCTGCTGGGTGACCCGCAGGTCCTTCTCTTCGACGAGCCCGTGAATGGGCTGGACCCGGAAGGAATCCTCTGGATTCGTCAGTTCATGCATCGACTTGCGGACGAGGGCCGGACGATCTTCGTCTCTAGTCATCTACTGTCCGAGATGGCGCTGACCGCCCAGGAGCTCGTCGTCATCGGTCGCGGGCGGCTGATCGCCCAGACCAGTACCCATGCGTTCATCGACATGGCGTCCGAGTCGGCGGTCCGGGTCCGCGGGCCGGAGATGGAGCGGCTGCGTGGCGTGCTGACCGGTCAGGGCCTCGCGGTTCGAGACGTCGCCGCCGGCGACGGTGGTCCGGCGGCGTTCCTCGTGTCGAACAGCAGCACCGAGCAGGTCGGCGAGCTGGCCGGTCGGATCGGGCTCGTCCTGCACGAGCTGGCGGCGCAGCGCGGCTCGTTGGAGCAGGCGTTCATCCAACTGACCGGCGGCGAGGTGGAGTACCACGCCGGGACGCCGGGGCCGGGCGACAGCCGGTCGGCGACAGGTGCTCCGCCGGGGCCCGTGCCGGCGGGAACTGCCGCCGGTCCACTGGCCGGGACACCCCGCCAGTCGGTCGACGGTGGCGTGGATGCCGGTGGCGTGGATGCCGGTGGCGTGGATGCCGGTGGCGGTTCGTCGGCCTCGGCCGAGGCGGCACGAGGAGGGACTGGACGATGACACTGCTCACCGTCGAGCGGATCAAGCTGTTCTCGACCCGCTCACCGTGGTGGTGCATGATCCTGGCGGCCGCGCTCACCGTGGGGCTGACCTCGATCTTCGCGGCGGCGACCAGCGATAACGACCTCGCCGACCTCACCCCGAACGTCACCCAGTTCGCCTACAACTTCGGCCTCGTGGTGATGATGGTTATGGCCGCGCTGGCGGTCACCACCGAGTACCGCTTCAGCACGATCCGGTCCACGTTCCTCGCGGTGCCCACCCGGACGCCGGCACTGCTCGCGAAGGCCGTCGTCGTCGCCCTGCTCGCGGGGACCGTCGGCGAGCTCACCGCCTTCGCTTCCTGGGGCGTCGCCAAGCTGATCAGGCCGGATGCCCCCCTGGCCCTGGACACGGCGCAGGAGTACCGCAACGTCTTCGGTGTCGGTCTGGTCTACCTGTTCGCGGCGATCTTTGCCTTGGCTCTGGGTCTGATCATCCGGCAGTCGGCGGGCGCGATCGTGATCATGCTCGTCTACCTGTTCCTGGCGGAGAGCCTGTTGCCGGCGATCCCCCGGGTCGGTCGCCACATCCAGCACTGGCTGCCGTTTGTCAACGGCGACAACTTCATCGTCGCCGGGCAGGTGGAGCATTCCGACGGGCCGCCCGTGGTGAAGGGGATGCCCTTCGGCCCTTGGGGCTCCCTGGTGTACTTCGCCGCGATCTGCCTCGGCCTGTTCGCCATCGGGCTCGTCCTGGCCAAGCGTCGGGACGCCTGAGCCCGCCGGAGGTGCGATCTCCGTCGGCATGAGCTCTGAAGCCGTGATCATCTGACTATCTGTGATCATCGGAATGCCTGAACTCACCGGCAGGTTGCCTTCAGGCCCGGAGCCGCGGTCCACCGGTCGTCCCGCTGTGGACGCTCGGTGGACCGTAGGTCAGGCGCCCGGGCCCCACAGGTCCCGACCGGCGCGGGCCCGCTCCTGAGCCTTCATGCGAGCCTCGTGGACGTGGCGCCTCCCACCGGTGAGCCGCAGCCGGACCTGTTCGTCCACGGCAACGAAGGGGCGGTAGTAGATGTCGTCGTACTCCTCGATGATCTGGAAGGTCCACCGCCCGTCGAGGACGTTGCGTCCGTGCAGCTCCCGGCGCACATAGGAAGCCAGCTGGGGGTGGCCGGCGTCTTCCAGACCGCTAATCGCCTCCGCGAGGATCAGATCGGCCCGCCCGGAGAGTTGATGGAATTCGTAGAGCGCCCCGCGGGCCCGTTCAACCCACTCCAGCGCCTCGCTGAGCTTGCCGACCGCGTCAGCGGTCGTGTCGTCGAGGTCGGGCTGCGTGCGGTCGTCCTCTCGGCGCCCCCCGGCCGGACGATTCCCGCTCATCCGATCGGTTCGACTGCCGTCAGCCCGACTGCCGTCAGCCCGACTGCTGTCGGTTTGACTGCTGTCGGTTCGACGCCGACGGGTGTGTCTGCTCACCCTGACGGGATGCCCCGGCGGTGTCGGGTCACACCGACCTGCCGCCTCGCGCCGGGAACGACCACGACAGGCGTGCGCGCGCGCCGGGAACGACCACGAGAACCACCGGGCCGCCTCCGTGTCTCTGACGGGAAGGTATCCATTCAGGGGTGCTGGAACCTGTATCCTGAATGGATACGATCCAGAGATCGAGCTGGTACAGGATCCACGAATTCCCGGAGCTTCAAAAGCCCGACCTGTGCACGGAACCGGGGCAAGTTCAGTCTGCGGCCAGGTCGTAGACCCCATACGGCACCGCCTTCTGCGCGCCCTTCTCCGGGAAGTCGTGAGCGCGGACCCGCACCGGCTGCCCCTTGCGATGCCACTCCCGACCGGCGACGGCATAGTCGCCCAGAACTTCCTTCTTCTTCGTGTCGACGCTGACGACCGGCTGCCCCGCCGCGGTGAACTCCTTCACCCGCTCGTTGATGTAGGAG
>NZ_CDWWXB010000209.1:0-6090 GCF_977971855.1 Frankia sp. CoWAU3
GACTACAAGAACATCAGACAGGCCCGCCGAGCCACCATCAGAGACCCTGGGCTCGTCCTCCAGATCATCGCCCTGACCAGCCAAAACAGACTTTGACGGAGCCCTGGGATCGCGCCGGGGCACAGCTACATGTTCACTTTCGGCTGGGCCGGTGGTCCCGGGGGTGGTCCGGACGGGCCGACGGTCGTCATCGACAGCGATGCGCCTACCAGCCCCACCGTCCTCCACATCGGCTATCAGTGAGGCCGCACCGGCAACGACGGCGAGGCCCGGGGTACCGGCGACCGTCCGGAGGGCGCCGATGCCGTTCGCCGGCGCCACCGGTGCGCTCGCAATCCGGACGGATCGGGAACGGGCGACCGTGGTCTCGGATGTCTGCTACCGGCAGACCGGGCGACCGTGCCCGTTCGGCGCATATAAGAATGGAAGGGATGACACCACGATCGTTCGTTGACCATCTTGCGGATCTGGACTTGCCGGCGCTGGCCGCTCTGCTCCGCTCGCGTCCGGACGTGCTGATCGAGCCGGTACCCCGCGGTTTCGGGCAGCTCGCGCAGCGGCTGGAAAGCCCGGATTCGCTGGCGGCGGCGCTGTGGGAACTGAACCGCGACACGCTCCGGGTCGGCCAGGCGGCGGCGCTGCTGGGGGAGTCCGCGACGGTGCCCCGGATGGCCGAGCTGTTGGGCGCGTTACCGGACGCGGTGCGCGCCGGGGTGGACGATCTGTGCGCCCGCGGCCTCGCCTGGACCGACACGGTGGTCCGACTCCCGGAGCCGCTGCACAACCACTGGGTCGAGGAGATCAGCTCCGCCCGCCCGGTCGCAAAGATCGCCCGCAACGTCCTGGTCGAGGATCTGCGTAAGGCGGTCACGGCGCTCGGGGCTCCGGCCGAAAACCTGCGCAAGACCGAGCTGGTCGCGCGGCTCACCGAACTCATGTCCGATGCCCGCCGCATCGCGACGATCATCGCTTCCCTGCCCGCCCCGGCGCGGCAGCAACTCGATGACCTGCGCCTGGCCACGGCCGGCGGCTACTTCCCCTACATGTTCCCCTACACGCCCTTCGAGGAGATCCATGACCGCAGGGCAGCCACGCGGTCCATCAGGCAGCTGATCACCGCGGGGCTGGTGCTGGGCGTCGGCAACCGGCCGGAGCTCCCCCGTGAGGTCGCGGTCGCCGCCTGGCTGGCCAGGCAGGACCTGGGGCTCACCGGGCCGCCGGGCATTCCCCGGCCGGAGGTGAACGAGGCCGCCGCTCCCAGGCGGCCGCCCAGGGCGCTATCCGCGCCGTGACCGCCCTGCTCGACGAGGCCGCCGCCGCCCCCGTCGTGGCGCTCAAGCGAGGAGGCGTCGGTGGGCGGGAACGGGCCCGGCTGGCGAAGCGGCTGTCGACACCGTTGGCCGAGCTGCCGCTGTGGATCGACCTGGTCGCGGCCGCCGGCCTGCTGGCCTTCACCGAAGGCGGCTACGCACCGAGCCCGCGGTTCCAGGAGTGGCGGGAGGAGTCGCCAAGCCATCAGTGGGCGACGCTGGCGGCGCCGTGGCACGCTCTGGAGCACGCGCCGACGAGCCGCGAGGGTGCCGACGAGAAGGACGTCCCGCCGCCCCTGCCCATCGGGTCGGGGGCTGGCCAGATCCGCCGGGTGCTGATCCGCGCGGCGGCCGGCGGGCGGTCGGTGCGGCTCACGGCTGAGAACCTCGACTGGTTCTTCCCCCTGCACGGCTACGACGCCGCCACCTGCAAGATCAAGGTGGCGGCGTCGATCCGCGAGGCCGAGCTGCTCGGGGTGTTCGCCCTCGACGTCCTGTCCGAGCCCGGCCAGGCCCTGATCGAGGCCGCGCCGAGCACCACCGACGCGGCGGCTGCCACCGTCGGGCTTATGATCGTCTCGACCGCGGACGAGCTCGCCGCGCAGGTCGCGAGGACGGTGCGGGATCTGGCAGACCGCTGCGCCGAGCTGCTGCCCGCGACGCCGTCCAGCCTGATCCTGCAGTCCGATCTCACCGCGGTCGTGTCCGGCCAGCCCAGCGCGGCGATATCCCAGCTCCTGCGGGCCGCGGCGGTGCCGGAGTCCCGGGGCGCGGCCGGGACCTGGCGGTTCACCTCCGCCAGCGTCCGCGCCGCGATGGATGCCGGATGGTCCGCCACCGAGCTGCTCGAACAGCTACGCGCCATCGCCGACCACGGTCTCCCGCAGCCGCTCGAATACCTCATCGCCGACGTCGCCCGCCGGCACGGACACGTGCGGGTCCGTGGGATGCGCAGCGCCGTCCTCGCCGACGAGCCCACGACCGCCGAGATCCTCCACACCCGGACACTGGCGAAGCTGCACCTCGCCCGGCTCGCCCCCACCGTGCTGGCCAGCCCGGTGGAACTGGAGACGGTCCTCGCCGAGCTGCGCCGGACGGGCTTCTACCCCGTCGCCGAGGACGCGACGGGCACCGTCATCGTGACGAGCGGACCGGGGCGGAAGGCGCCGCGGGGCCCCGGCACAGTCGTCCCGGGAGTCCCGGGCGTCCCGACCGCACGGAGGGTCCCCCGCCGGTCCGCCGGCGACCCGACGGCGGCTGACGGCCGACGAACTCGCCCAGCGCCTGCGCACCGGCAATGACGACGGTGTCACCCTGCTGACCGACCTGGCCCAGCGGCTCGGCGAGATGAACGGACGGCTAAACGACGCCGGGCTCGCCGTGCTGGCGGACGCGGTGGAACGCCGCAGCGATGTGGTCATCGCCTACCGGGACAAGCAGGGCACCCGGACGGTCCGCCGCATCCAGCCGAACCAGCTCTTCGGCCGGTGGCTGGACTCCTGGTGCCACCTGCGCAACGCCGAGCGCGAGTTCGCCATCGCCAACATCGAGTCCGTCAGTCCCGTCGGCTGACCGGCACCCCCTTCTCCCCGGGCATGACCGGTCAGCCGGGTTCCGCAGGCAGTAGGTCCATGCCGATCAGCTCTCGAATCTGGACCCGTCGGCTCTCACGCCCGGCCAGCCCGGGGCGGGGCCGCCAGGCCCGGGGCGGCTCAGGCGGGTCGACCGAGCTGGCGAGCGAGCCGCGTCTGGTCGAAGTACAGCCGGTTCTCGGTGATCAGGCCGCGCTCGACCCGGTAGACCTCGACGACACGCAGGTTGATCCGACGCCCGGTGGGCGCGAGCTCCGTACCGTCCGGGTCGCGGTAGACGCCGACGTGCGTCGCGGTCAGCGTGTACTCCTCGACCACGATCTAGCCCTGCTCGGCCAGCACGTGGGTATCGACGTCGATCTCACCGAAGGCCGCCAGGAAGGCGGCGCTGTACTCGGCGCCCGCCGCGCGCCCCTTGATCCGCACCCCGCCCGGTGCCTCGACGACCAGATCCTCGTCAAGCAGCGACAGCACCGAGGCCTCGTCACCGAGGTCGAAGGCGTCCAGCGCGCGCTTCACCGTGTCCAGCGCCTCTCCCACGTGACATCCTCCAGGCTTGCCTGCCGCACACACCGCCCAGAGGGCGATCATCCCACCACCGGGCCGGTTCCCGACGGGAAACCGGATGTCCGGGAGGACGTCAGACGCTCGTGGTCGAGCCGGGGCGGATGATCATCAGAACGGTGACGATGACCCAGAGCAGGCTGAACACACCGGCCGCCATCGCGAGACCGCTCGTGCGGGCGCGCGCCGCGGCCGCGTCCATGGCCACCGCGCCACCATCCTGCGCACGGTCGGGGACGGCCGGGGATCCGGCGACGATCCCGTCGAGGACGTCACGCTGTCCGGGCAGCACCACGATGAGGAGCACGACGGCGGCTACGGTCGTCAGCACGATCGCGACGATCAACCAGCTCTGCCCAAGAACCGTTGCATGAAAGCGCTTGATAGCGTCCGCTCATGCCGCCTCGCCTCTCGGCGAGGCACCCCCGGTCTGACCGGCCGTGGCCGTGCCGGGTTCCCGCTTCCCAGCCACCTGCCCGCTTGCGCGGGTCTTCTGGTCGGCTCCGCGGGCGTTTTCCGTCTCCGATGTACTGGCGGCGACGAGGTGCTTGAGGTTGATCGCGGCGTTGTGGTCGCGGTCGAGTACCAGTCCGCAGGACTGGCAGGTGAACGTGCGCTCGGACAGCGTCAGGCTTGGGTTTCGCCAGCCGCAGCCGGAGCAGGTCTTCGAGCTGGGATACCAGCGGTCGGCGACGACGAGCGTCGATCCGTACCAGCGGGTCTTGTAGGCAAGCTGGCGGCGGATCTCCCCGAATCCGGCAGTCGCGACGGCCTTCGCGAGCCGGCGGTTGCGGACCATCCCGGCTACGTGCAGATCTTCGACCACGATCACGTCGTGGGACCGGGCGAGCCGTGTCGTGAGCTTGTGCAGCCCGTTGTGGCGCTGGTTCGCGACCCGGACATGGATCGTCGCGAGCTGGGCGGCGCGCTGCCGCCGCCCAGCGCTGCCCGGCTTCGACCGGGCGTAGGCCCGCGACGCCCGGCGCAGTCGCCGTTCGGCCCGCTGGTAGTGCTTCGGGTTGGGAACGGTCTCCCCGGTCGACAGGACGGCGAGGTGCTTCACGCCGAGGTCGACGCCGACGGTGCCGCCCGCGCGTTGCCGTCGCGACGGCCGCTCGGGAACGTCGCGGTCGACCTCGACGGTGAACGACACGAACCAGCGGCGTGCGGTGCGGGACACGGTCGCGCCGAGCAGTCGGGCACGTCCGTCCGCCAGGCGGGTGGTGAGCGCGCCCATCGGCTCATGGACCTTCACCCGGCCGATCCGGGGCAGCTTCACGTAGGTCTCGTCAGCCGGGCCGTAGGCGCCGGTGGTGTAGCGGAACGAGTCACGGGCCTTCCCGCGCTTCTTGAACCTGGGAAAGCCGACCCGCCGGCCCTTCCGCTTCCCTTGCCGGGAGTCGGTGACGTTCTTCAACCCGCGGGCAAGCTGGTCGAGCCCGGCGCGGAACGCCTCCTTCGAGCACTCCGCCCACCATGGGGCGATGTCCCGCTTGACCGCGTTCCACGCGAGGCGCAGCGCGGGGAGCGTCCACGGCACCGGGGGTGAGCAGATCACCGGTCAGCCCGTAGGACTGCTCGGCGTCCCGCTGGGCGTGCGCGGCCTTCACCCAGGCCAGGCCCCAGTTGTAGGCGAACCTCGATGCCCCGGCGTGGCGGCGGATACCGGCGAGCTGGGCCTGGTTCGGGTCGAGGGCGAAGCAGTATGCCTGGAGCGTCGTCACTCGTCAGCCTCGGTGGCGACGGCGGCGACGGCGCGGGCGGCCCGGTTCGCGGCGGCCCGGCGACCGTACAGCCGGGCGCACAGCGACGTCAGGATCTCGGTGACGTCGCCCACCAGGTCGTCGTCGACCTCGCCCGGGTCGACCACGAGCAGATGCCGGCCCTGCGCGGACAGCGCCGCCTCGACGTACTCGGCGCCGAACCGGGCAAACCGGTCCCGGTGCTCGACGACAATCATGGGCACGGCCGGGTCGCGCAGCAGGGCGAGGAACTTCCGCCGGTGGCCGTTCAGCGCAGAGCCGACCTCGATGACGACACGGCCGACTGCGACACCGTTCTCGCCACACCAGGCCGTGACGCGGGCGACCTGCCGGTCAAGGTCCGGCTTCTGGTCAGCGGACGACACCCGGGCGTACACCACTGCGACGGGGCGCCCGGCCGGCACGGTGGGTTCGTCGACGAGTACCAGCCCACCGACCTTGCGGGCAGGGACCGGAAGCAGGCCGTCGCGGTACCAGCGCCGCGCCGTGGTGTACCCGACGCCGTTCGCGGCGGCCCACTCCTTAAGGTTCACACGAACATCATACGACGCCATCAGAGGCCATCGGACGCTGATTCGGCAGCAGCTTTCATCCCCTAGGCTCTGCGCGGTGAAGAACCCGAAGATCGGTACGACGAGGCCGAGCGCGGAGTAGACGCCACAGATCCGGTGCAGCACGCGGACGATCCCAGCAGCACGCTCGTCGCCCGGGGAGGTCAGCGCCAGGCGCGCAGCCGGGGCGAACATGCTGGCGGCCACGGTGACCGGTCCGATCGCGAGGATCGCGGCCAAGACATGCACGCTGAGCAGAAACTTGGTCACGGTATGCCTCTCAGGATCGGCCTAGCGGGAGTTTCCTAGA
>NZ_CDWWXB010000210.1:0-5964 GCF_977971855.1 Frankia sp. CoWAU3
AATCTCTGCGCGGCCCTGCACCGCGGTGACAACCTCACCGGTGAGGGTGCGGGCGACGACGAACAGATCGAGGTGCGTCTCGACCTGCTGTCCAGCGCAATAACGCGCATCGTCTTCCCGGTCAGCATCCACAACGCCGACTATCGACACCAGAGTTTCGGCGACGTGACCGACGCCTATATCCGGGTCGTCAACGCGTCGACCGATGACGAGCTGGTGCGGTACGACCTCACCACCGCCGCCGCGCGGGACACCTCGATGTTGTTCGGTGAGCTCTACCGGGATCAGGACGGCTGGCGCTTCCGGGCGCTCGGCCAGGGTGGGGTCAGCGGCCTGGCTGCGATCGCCCGCAGCTACGGCCTGGACGTCTGACACCGCCGGGCGGCGCGGCCGCTATCCCCGGCGCCGTGGGTGTACCGGGACGGACCGAACCGGCGTGGAAGATCAGCGTGGGATGGACGTGTGCTTGAACTCGTTCAACTCGGGCCAACCGGTCACCAGATCGACGATGCGCTCCACCGCACGGATGGAACCCGCCGGGTCGGCACCGAACGGCGCACGGTTCATCAGCCGGACGAACACGGCCTGATCACCGGCGATCCAGGTCGGCACGCCCCAGACGGTATGTGAGGCGACGTACTGCTCGTGCTCGGCGCGGACCTTGTCGAGAGCGTCATCGTCAACCCGGGCAAGCACCTCGTCGGCGGGCAGCCCCACCCCCGCGAGCGTCTCCCGGATGACCGCCCGGTCCTCCAGGTGACGGCCCTCGTCGTGACGCGCCGCGAACAGCGCCCGGTGCGCGGCGGGGAACAGATCCGGGTATTCGTCGCGGACGACGACGCCGGCCTGCAAGGCGAGGATCCCGGAGGCCTGCTCGGGCTTCTCCCAGACGCTGGGTTGCCCCTCCTCCACGTGCGCCTGCCCCAGCGAGAACGGGAGAAAGGTGACGTGCCAGTCGGCACCGGCCGCGAGACCAGTCAAAACGTGTTCATGTGCGTTGCGGGCGAACGGGCAACGGTAATCCCAGGTGATCGCGAAGGTGACAGAAGTCATGTCGCGGGCAACACCGGGGCCGGCCCCGGTGTTCCAGCCAGCCCCGGCAGCCTGCTCAGCGGGCACCGCGGCGCCGGCCTGATACCCGAGGCGGCGGAGGCTGCCGCGGCATCGGGTGGGGTGCCCGGCCGGGTGGATCGATCCCGGCCGGGTCCAGGCCCCGCCGCGCGGCGATCAGGCCACGCAGGTAGACCACGGTCGCGATGATCACGGTGATGTCGTCGATCAGGCCGATCGGCCCCAGCGGAATCTCCGGGACGGCGTCCACCGGGGAGGTGACGTAGGCGAGGCCCGCCAGGGTCGCCACGAGGCCCCGCAGCGGCAGCCGGTACTTCCGGACGGCGACCAGCGCGGCCACGGCCAGCGCCAGAACGATCACGACGAGAACCCCGAGGGCGACGAGCAGCCCGATTCCGACGCTGTCACTCATCGCTGCCCGCTGTCGTTCATCGCTGCCCGCTCCCGCAAGATCGGCCGGATCCGTCGGCTCATCGTGTCGTCCTCGAGGGATCGTCACCGATCCCTCGCGATGATTCTCGATCAGGATGCCCACCCGGCGCCATCTTGAACACAGGAACAGCATTTTCATCCGGCGGACACGCCGGTGGCCGCGCCGGTAGGCTTCGCCCTGTGTCCCGGACGGATTCCCCGGTTTCGCCCGGGCGGCTGCTGGCCGTCAGTGACGTGCATGTCGCCTACCCCGAGAACCGGCGGATGGTGGAGGACATCGCACCCGGATCATCCGACGACTGGCTGATCCTCGCCGGTGACGTCGCCGAGACGATCGCCGATATCGAGACGACGTTCAAGCAGCTCAGCGGGCGTTTCGCGAAGGTTGTCTGGGTGCCGGGGAATCACGAGCTGTGGACTCCCAAGCAGGACCCGGTGCAGCTGCGCGGCGAACAACGCTACCGGCATCTCGTGGAGATCGCCCGCGGGCTGGGCGTCGTCACCCCGGAGGACCCTTATCCGGTCTGGGAGGGCGCGGGCGGCCCGGTTGTCGTAGCGCCGTTGTTCGTGCTCTACGACTACACCTTTCGGCCCGCCGAAACGGCGACGAAGGAGGAGGCGCTGGCCCGGGCCCGGGAAAGCGGGATCGTATGCACCGACGAATGGGTGCTGCATCCGGACCCGTATCCCACCATCGACGCCTGGTGCCAGGCCCGGGTCGCGCAGACCCGGACGCGCCTCGGCGACATCGATCCGACAATGCCAACGGTGCTCGTCAACCACTGGCCGCTCGTCCGTCAGCCCACCGCGGTACTGCGGTACCCCACATTCGCGCTGTGGTGCGGCACCACGAGCACGGCTGACTGGCACACGCGGTTCCGGGCCAGCGCTGTCGTCTACGGTCATCTGCACATTCCCCGCACCACCTGGTACGACGACGTCCGCTTTGAGGAGGTCTCGATGGGCTACCCTCGGGAACGCGCGGCGTGGGGCACGTCATGGTCCGGGCTACGGCAGATCCTGCCCTTCCCCGCACCGCCGGCCCGCCGGGACTGAGCGCGATGCCAGGATCGAGTTCCACGCCGGGATCGAGATTGGCGCCGGGGGCAGGCTCGGCGCCGCCGGGAGCGCCGGCTTCGACGTCAGGAACGGCTACCGGAGTAGCGGGTACCGGAGTAAAGAGAGTGGATCCGCGCCTGCTCGCGAGCCTGCTGCCCGCCGCGGCCGTCGCCGTCGAGGCGTTTGAGGACGATCCCTCGGCCGTGCTGTTCCCCGAGGAAGCTGCGCTGCTGAGCCGCGCGGTCGACAAGAGGCGCCGCGAGTTCACCACCGCCCGGGTATGCGCGCATCGCGCGCTGGAGGGGCTCGGACTTCCGGCGGCGCCGATCCTGCCCGGTTCCCGCGGCGCACCCGGCTGGCCGGACGGAGTGGTGGGAAGCATCACCCACTGCGCCGGCTACCGGGCGGCTGCGGTGGCCCGGGCTGCGGAGGTCCACACCATCGGCATCGACGCCGAGCCGAACGAGCCCACACCCGGCGGGGTGCTGAAGGAGATCACCGTTCCCGTCGAGGCGGGCTGGCTCGCGGCCCTCACCCGCACCCGCCCGGCCGTCTGCTGGGACCGGCTGCTGTTCAGCGCCAAGGAGTCTGTCTACAAGGCGTGGTACCCGTTGGCGGAACGTTGGCTCGGCTTCGGGGACGCCGCCCTCGTGATCCACCCGGGCACCGCACCTATGGGCCCGCCGGCACCGAGCCCGGCCGCCCGGGGCACCTTCACCGCGAAACTCCTGGTGGCGGGACCACGGCTGGCCGGCGGTGAGCTGACCGGCTTCGACGGTCGTTGGCTCTCGGCCCGCGGCCTGCTGGTCACCGCGATCACCGTGCCGCACCTGGACGGCACCCCCGTGACGACGGCATCCCCCCAGACGCATCCTGCCTATCCAGAGGGATAAATCGGGCACGAAAGGCTCTGGAAAGACAAGGAACCGAATCCTGGTCAACGGCCGCCGCACGGACCCACCGGACGCGACGCTAGGCAGAGTCGTCCACGTCCACGACGATCTCCCCGCCCAGCACGAAGCCTCCGGACAGACGCAGGTCGTCACCGCTCCAGAACCGCTCCAAAACGGAAACGGCGTGCCCAGACCTCCACCGCCGCACGCAGGTCGTGCAACTGCACGCCGCGCTGATGCGTGCCCGCCCAGGACGTCCGGCAACGATTTCCCCAGCTCGGCGTGCCACATCAGCGGCGGAAGATCGTCAACGACCACCGCCATGCCGACATGGTTCACCGGGCTGTTGGCCGTCGTCTGGATCGCCCGGTCCGCCGCCGTGCGGCCGCGGAACAGCCACAGGTCGCCGGTCCGCGTCAGTTCCAGGGCATCGGCCAGGCTGATCCGCGAATCAGGCATGCCGGTAGCATGCCGCAAGCCGACACCCCGCAAGCCGACACCCCGCAAGCCGACGCTGATGGTTCGACTCCCACCCGACCGGGCTGGGGCTCGGGCTGGAGGCGAGCCGGGTCCGGTCGGAGCGTTCGCGGCCCGTTCTGGAGGTCACGGACGGTGCAGCGGAGACCCGGAACGCGGCCGAGTTTTCGGTCGGCCGTGACAAGGTCGGCGTTCAGGGTTTCCGCGAGCGCGATGTAGGCGGCGTCGTAGGGCCACATGTTGTGGCGTAGTTCCCAGATCCGGGGGAGGAGCGGGGCGTGGCCATAGCGTCGCAGGTTCATGCGACCAACGCAGTTCCAGGGCGCGTGATGCTTCGCCCTCGGGCAGCTTCACACCGCGGGCGAGGCCGCGCAGCGTCGAGGCGCATCCCAGGTCGACCGCGTGCGGCGCGGCGATCCGCTCCCGGGTGGCCAGGGCACGGACCACGTCGGCGACGTCATTCGTGCCGACCAGAAACTACACCAGCGCGGAGGTGTCCAGGACGATCATCCACGGTCCGCGCACATCCGCGCTATCGCGTCCACGACGTCGGTCGCGGTCACCGTGCCGCGGAAGTCGATCGATCGGGCCTGGTCCGCGGCTTCCTCGGCCGTGAGCGTCACCGCCTCGCCCTCCAGCAGCTGCAGCACATACTGCTGCAATGACCGGCCCGCGCGCGGCACGGACCTTGAGGATGGTGAGGGTCTCCTCCGGCACCTGGCGGACATGAATCATCACCATGCAAGCCTTTTAGTCCCACCGCAAGCGCCATGCCATCAGCGCAGCGGGACGGTGTTGAGCGCCCGGTGCAGGCTGCCGAACTGCTTGTGATGTTCGTCGAAC
Organism: Frankia sp. CoWAU3; assembly: GCF_977971855.1. Classification (NCBI taxonomy): domain Bacteria; kingdom Bacillati; phylum Actinomycetota; class Actinomycetes; order Frankiales; family Frankiaceae; genus Frankia; species Frankia sp. CoWAU3. The sequence goes on from NZ_CDWWXB010000210.1 coordinate 4,776, forward strand.
GGCACCGCGACGGTCTGGATCCCGAACCGCGACAGCACCGGTTCGGTCCAGGGCGCACTCGCCGTGGATACCAGGGCGGCCGGCTCCGACCGGAGGACCGATTCCGGCGGCGCGAAGGCCGGCAGGAAGAACACCCCCGCGGCGAAGGCCGCGACCATGTCCGGTGCCAGCGGACAGACGGCGAGATTGATCGTTCGCAGGGCGTCGACCAGCGTCGTCTCCCGGCCGGCGACGCCGTCGCGTTCCACCACCGCCGGGGCGTGCAGCCGATCGGCGGCGACGAGGGCGATCCCCGGGCCGAGGCCGAGCCAGGAGTTCAGATGGGGCTGGCCGTCACGCCGCAGCTCGTCGCGGACCCGCACCACGTGACCGAAGCTGGCCAACAGATGCGGACGCAACAGCCCCCAGACCGCCGGGCTGGTCCGCCAACCGGTGCCGAGGACGGCCACATCGCCGCAGCTCACCAGATCCCCGCCTTCCAGGAACAGCGGCTCCGGGACGCGGACCTCGGCCGATCGGCCCCGCAACCCGCGCAGCACGGCCGCCATGACGACCGTCTCGCGGGCCCGGTCCCGACGCCGCAACCGGCCGACCGCGACCGCTTCACCGAGATCGACATAATGATCACGGGGAAACATCAACCCGGCCAGGGGACGCAGGGCGTAGCTCTCGTCCGCCTGGTCGGGACCGATCACGCCGCGGGCGGCGCCGGGGTCGAGCAGCAGCCGCGGCTGGCGCAGCACCACCGGCACCAGCGCCGGCGCCGACCAGTCGTGGAGCGCCTCGCGGGCGGCGGCCATTCGCAGGTCGTCCTCAGCGCTGACCGCGCGGACGGCGAGCTCGATCAGGACCTCCCGGGGCAGCGCCGCGAGGATCTCGGACGGGGCACAGGGACGGGCCCCGAGGTCGGCGAGCGCCGCTCGCACCGCGGCGGACTCGGCCGCGGCCCGGACCGGGTCGTAGGACGGACGGGGTGCCAGGAACACCGACGTCTCGGCCGGCTGCACCACCGTCGGATTCTGGATGAGAACCGTCGACCCGGTCATCCGGTGACCTTGGTCATCCGGTGACCTTGGTCATCCGGTGACCTTGGTCATCCGGTGACCAGGTCGCGACCGCGCCGGCCCGGCACCCCCGACACCGGCACCCCCGCCGCGACGGCGGCACCCGCCACGGCGCGCCCTCGGCC
>NZ_CDWWXB010000211.1:0-2173 GCF_977971855.1 Frankia sp. CoWAU3
CCGGCCGGGCATTCGGCGAGCCCTCCCACGACATCACCGAACACTTACGTCGTTCCAGCACGGTCAGCCGCTGGGAATCTAGCTCACCATGTTCCAGAGCAGTCAGCGCTGCCGGCATGCGGCGGACGACGCCGACCGCGAAACCCAACTGTTTGTTTCCCGCCGCTGATGACATTCTCAGCTCGGCGGCCAGTTCGTCTCCCGCGAACTCGTGAAATCCCCTGGCAACCCCGCTCTCATCCTCTTCCGTGGGCGGCCGTAGCTGCGCGAACCTCGCTCTCACGAGCAGCCGTGCCGCCTCCCAGCGCGCGATCTCCCGACCGATCTCCACATCTGCCCGGAGGCATCCGTCCGCGTCGAGTTCAGCTACACGATGACCATAAACCATCGATTAGTCCAGATGACGGGAAAGAGAACCACGGTCGTCGACTCCGGTGTCGCGGGGGCCCAGGGCCTCTGCTTCCTCGCGTGGGCTGGACTCGCCTGAACTGGACTCGCCCGGACTGGACTGTGAGCCGGGCCGAAGCGATGAACCGGGTCTGGTCACTGGATGCATCATGCCGCCTGTCATGGGCGCGTAGAGGGAGCGGTTGGATCTGCCGGCAGGAATCGCCGCCGATCCGCCTGAACACTCTGGTCATCGAACGTGTGTTCGAGTATAGTACTCGCTGGCACCGTTCATCAAGTCCATCGTCATCAAGTCCGTCGTCTCGGCTGTCGAGCAAGCTCGACAGCCGAGCAAGGAGGTGGAAGGTGCTGAACGCCCAGGTCGCGCCGCCGCGGCGGCTCCTCCGCGGGGCGCGCTGACGGCGCTCGTCGCCCTACGGAGCGCTCGGCGACGTCACCCGGGCCACGCCGGCGACCGACGATGGCGCTCACATGATCGATACCATGGGTGTCCTCGCGGTGGAGCCGGCGTGTCACCGACGCGGGAGGCAGGACGTAGGTTCGGAGAAGATTTCGCGAACGGTGTGGGAAGAGGGACAGGACAGTGCCGAGGGAGACGGGGCGCAGACTGATCGCGCAGAACAAGCGCGCCCGGCATGACTACGACATCCTCGACACCTACGAGGCTGGGCTGGTGCTCCGTGGCACCGAGGTGAAGGCGCTGCGGGCCGGGCGGGCCTCGCTCGTCGACGGGTTCGCCCAGATCAACGATGGTGAGATCTGGCTGCACAACGTGCACATCCCCGAGTACACCGAGGGGACCTGGACGAACCACGCTCCCCGCCGCAAGCGCAAGATGCTGCTGCACCGGGCGGAGATCGAAAAGCTGGTCGGTAAGACCCAGGAGGGTGGGCTCACGCTGGTCCCGCTCTCGCTCTACTGGAAGGACGGGCGGGCGAAGATCGAAATCGCGCTGGCGCGTGGCCGCAAGTCCTACGACAAACGGCACGCGATCGCGGAGCGGGACGCGGCCCGGGAGATCGGCCGGGCGATGGGCCGCCGAGCCAAGGGGCGCTACCTCTGACTAGCCAGCCGTCCATGACACCGTCCGTGGTGCCGCCGATGTTCCCGTCGTCGTTATCTCGTCGTCGTGCCGCGGATTCGCCGGTTCCGGCAGCATCCGGGTCGCCGTGACCGCCTCCGACGGCGACCGGCTGGCGCAGTTCGAGGCCCTGCTGAGCGCCCAGGGTAAGGCGGTGCTGGCGGCGGCGGTCGCGGCATTTGCCGAGGATGAGCGTGCCGGTGGAGGCGCGGCCCGGGAACTGGCTGTCGGTGCCCGCCTGCGCGCCGAGGGCGTGTCCCCCGCGCTCCTCGCCGCCGCGTTCACTCAGGCGGAGCTGAGGCGGCGCGCGATGGTCAAGTTTGCTCGGGCCGATCGGATGTTCTTCACCCGAGCCGGGTTGGAACAAGCGTCCTCGCAAGCGGCGGCCGAGCATCGGGTCGCGCGGTTCGCCGGTCTGTGCCGGCTCGCCGACCTGTGCACGGGGATCGGCGGGGACGCGTTGGCCCTCGCGCGGGGCCGGGAGATCATGCTCGTCGACCGGGATCCGGTTCATCTGCGGATGGCCGCGCTCAACGTCGCCGTCCACGCGGTCGAGGGCACGACGGCGCTGCCCACGACCGCGCCGCCCACGGGATCGACCGTGCCGACGGGATGCCTCGAGACGCGCCTGTCCGACGTGCGGGAGGTGGACCTCTCCGGATGCGACGCCGTGTTCGTCGATCC
>NZ_CDWWXB010000211.1:2596-5711 GCF_977971855.1 Frankia sp. CoWAU3
GGGCGGCTCGGCGTCGCTGCGGGCCGGGGGAGCGCCGGTGAGCCTCACCGGGACCCCGGATCCAGTCGTCCCGGCGGATACGGGTCCGGCGGGTCCGGCGGGTCGGGTCGGCGAGGCCGCCGGTCGGGTAGCGGCTCCGGGCCGGTTCCTCCACGATCCGAACCCGGCGGTCACTCGGGCGGGCCTGGTCGGCGAGCTCGGGCGGCGCCTCGGAGCCTGGCAGATTGATCCGATGATCGCCTTCCTGACCTCCGACGAGGCAGTGACGACCCCCTTCGCCCGCCTGCTGCGCATCGAGGCCGAGCTGCCCTTCGACGTGCGCCGGATCGCGGACCTGTTGCGGTCTCGTGAGATCGGGTCGCTGGACGTCCGGCGACGCGGCCTCGCCGGCGACGTCGAGGAGATCCGCCGCCGGTTGCTACCCCGCCGTCGTGATCTGATTCCCGCTGGACCGGCCGTCACCGTGGTAATGACGAGGCTGCGTGGAGCTCCCTGGGCCTTCGTCTGCACCCCGGTATCGGATGTCGGGGGTATCGGATGTCGGGGCGGTGGCGACCGACTCTCATGCTCTCGTGACCGACCGACTCTCATGACCGACCGATCCCGGTGGACGCCATCGGGGGCGAAACAGGAGTGACGTTCATGCGTGTTGCCTTCGTCGGACTGGGCACGATGGGATTTCCCATGGCCGGTCACCTGGTTCGGGCCGGGTTCTCCACCACCGCGTTCAATCGCACGGCCGCGACCGCGGCACGCTGGGCCGAGGAACATTCCGGCCGGATCGCGCCGTCGCCCGCCGCCGCGGCGACCGAGGTCGACGTCGTCTGCCTCTGCGTCGGTGCCGATGACGACGTCCGCGAGGTCGTCCTCGGTGCCGACGGGGTGCTGGGAGCGCTTCGGCCCGGTGCGATCATCGTCGATCACACGACGACCTCCGCGGAACTCGCGGAGGAGATCGCGGCGCGCACCGCCGAGGTCGGCGTCGGTTTCGTCGACGCCCCGGTCTCCGGCGGGGAGGCGGGTGCCATGGCCGGCCTGCTGAGCATCATGTGCGGTGGGGATCCTGAGACGATCGAGCGGGCCAGGCCGGTGCTCGCCGCCTACGGCGCGACCATCACGAGGATCGGGCCGGTCGGTAGCGGACAACTCGCCAAGATGGTCAATCAGATTCTGGTGGCGGGAGCCGTCGAAGGGGCGGCCGAGGCCATCAACTTTGCTATTGCCGCCGGTCTGGACACCGATCTGGTGCTTTCCGCCGTGGCCGGCGGCGCCGCCAACTCGTGGTACCTGGCGAATCGTGGTCAGACCATGGTGCGCGACGAGTTCGATTTCGGGTTTGCGGTCGACTGGATGCGCAAGGATCTGCGGATCTGCCTTGCCGAGGCGGGCCGGCGTGGTATCCCGCTGCCGATGATCGAGCTGGCTGAGCGGGATCTCGCAGCTGCCCAGGCGGATGGCGAGGGCGGCCTCGACACGACGGTCGTCATCCGGCAGCGGCGCCGTGCGACCAGGCCGGGTGGCGCGGGTGGCGAAGCCTCTCCGGCTTCCTGATCATGGCGCCGCAACGGTGCCGGTCACTGTGGCGATCAGGCAGCCGGTGACGGTACCGGTCGCCAGGACGAGCGGGACGATCCGGCCGAGATGGAGCAGGCACAGGCCCCCGATCAGGGCTCCGGCGAACATGGCGACGGGGCCGGCGAACCGCCGCGCCCGCCGCGCCCGCCGCGCCCCACCGCAGCCCGTTCCTCCGCCGAGCCGGGAATCGATGATGATCCCGGTCAACGTGCTGGTCAGCACATTCGTCGGGATGTCCGGAACGGCCATCCGCCGAGCCGTCGCGTGCTGCAGGCCCATCGCGAGGGCCAGCGGGAGGATGACGGCATAGGGCCGGGCCCCGGGGATATCGGGGATATCGGGGATCTCGGGTTCCGTACCGAGTCCCTGGGTGACCAGCGTGGCGATCAGCGCGCCGGCCATCAGCCCGGTCTGCGCGGCCATCGCGATGATCAGCCACGAGAAGCGACGACCGCCGATTATGGTCACCGTGCCGATCCGTCCGGCGATGACGGCTCCGGCCAGGAAGCCAGCCAGGGCCAGCGCAGACAGGTCGGCGGACAGGCCCGGCGCCCCGGCCAGCGCAAAGGCCAGCAGGACGACGTTTCCGGTCATGTTGGCCACGAACACCCGGCCGAGTCCGAGAAAACTGACCGCGTCGACGAGACCGCTGAGGATCGCCAACGTCACCAGCAGAGTCGGCAGCCGCCGACGCTGGTCGGGGGACGGTCGCATGGGCACAGTTTCACCGAGCGACGGCCCGTGCGGCGGAAGGCGGGAACTCCCGGCGCCTCTGATCTCGGCGGCTCTGATCTGATCTTCTGATCAGATCAGAGCCGCAACGGACGGACCGGAGCCGCGGCGAGCGCGGGAGTGCTCCGCCAGTCGACCCCGGGAACGTCGATGTAGAGCTCGATCTCGTTGCCATCCGGGTCGAGGATGTACAAGCTGTGGGTGACCGTGTGATCCGACGCGCCGACGATGGTCACATCCGCGTCGTGCAGACGGGCGAGCACCGCGCGCAGCTCGTCGTCGCTGTCGCCAACCTTCAGCCCGAAGTGGTACAACCCCACCCGCCGGCCCTGGGGTATGGCCGCCGCGTCCTCGCCGACCTCGATGAGGAGCAGCTCGTGGTGGGTGCGTCCGGAGGAGAACGCGGCGGCGGGGGCCCGCAGTGGGTTGCCGTCCGCGCCCGCCGGGTCGGGAAAGATCTGCCGCCAGCCGAGTACGTCCCGGTAGAAGGCGCTGGAACGCTCGATGTCCCGGACGTAGAGGACGAGATGTCCCAGTTCCTTGATCTTCACGGTGATCTCCCGAGGCGCTGGTCGTCTGGTAGCCGTTATCCATACAACAACTCCGTACAACGACGTTGCCCGCGACGGCATGCCCACGGGGCCGGGCCGCCGTGACGCGCGCCCGCCACGGCCGCCACGGCCGCCACATCGGAAACCCGTTGGTACGCGGGGTGCCCGACGTGGGAACATGGAGCCGGCGTCCGAGCGTTGGACGCAGTGACGCGCGCAATGGGTCGGGTTGGCAGGAGCGTCTGTTGGCTGGCGTC
>NZ_CDWWXB010000211.1:6034-6597 GCF_977971855.1 Frankia sp. CoWAU3
CGGTACACTGAAACGTCGTAACTGATCAGAACTTGGGGGTGACCGGCTTCGACTCCGGACGTCGAGGCAGGGGAAGCGGGCCGAGGATGAGCGGTTATCTCGTTAACGATCCGTTCAGAACAACAGCTGCCAACAAGACGCAGCCCACTACCCCCACTTACGCGCTCGCCGCTTAAGAGGGACTAGGTAGTCGTCAGTCTGGGAGAGCCTCCGGCCCAGAATCTGACGTCGCTAGGAGGATCACCGGCTGACCTGGTCGCGGGGTCGGTCGGGACATCAAACAGCGACTGAGCCTATGTCGGCTTGCCTGCGTGTCCGACGAGGCTGAGAAACAAGTAGCAGGATGCGCCCGGAGAAGCCCTGTGTCGGGGCCGGAGGACGCGGGTTCGATTCCCGCCACCTCCACTCGTTTGGCGGGGGTCTGTCCTTTACGGGCAGGCCCCTGACCAGGCCCGAAGCTTCCGCCCTTCACGATCCCGCCGCCGTTGGTTCCGGTGGTGAGGACAGGGTGAGGACAAACCGTTGTGCGCGGGATCGCGGCGGCCACCGTCTCCGCCGCCTGC
>NZ_CDWWXB010000212.1:0-5807 GCF_977971855.1 Frankia sp. CoWAU3
CCAGTGGTCGGGTCCCGTTGGTCCGGTCTGTCCTGTCCGGGTTCGTCGGCCGGCGTCGCGGCGATCCCGTCGCAACGCCGGCCGACGAACCCGGACAGGACAGACCGGACCAACGGGACCCGACCACTGGGGGATGCCGGTCGAAGCCACTGATCGGCTCGTACCCCCGCGACCGCCAGGCGGCCGACAACGACGATGGATGGCAATGAGATCGATACGAAGCGCGACACACGCGATGCGACATCGCCTACGTTTAGTCGCTCACAGAATACAATGCATTACTCATGGCGAAGGATGTAAAGGGCGACTGGAGGTCGAGGTCGGTGGTCCCCTCTCCTGTCCGGTCGCGCGTCCTGCTGGTGACGCACTACTTCCCCCCGGAGACCGGAGCTCCCCAGTCCCGGTTGTCGGAGACGGCACGCGCGTGGGCGGCGAACGGGCTCGACGTCACCGTACTCACCGGCATGCCGAACCACCCGACGGGCAAGATCCCTGCCGCCTATCACGGCGCCTGGCTGCGGACCGAGCGGGTCGACGGGTACCGCGTCGTACGCACCTGGCTCTATGCCACTCCCAACGAGGGGATCACCCGCAAGACCCTCGGTCATCTGTCGTTCATGGTCACCAGCGTCCTGCTCGGCGGCTGGCCCGCCGGCCCGGCCGACGTGGTGGTGGTGTCCTCGCCGACCTTCTTTCCCCTCGGCTCGGCCTGGCTGCTCGCCAGACTGCGCGGCGCCCGGCTGGTCGTGGAGGTCCGCGACCTGTGGCCGGCCATCTTCGAGCACCTCGGCGTCCTCACCGACCGGCGGGTCCTCGGCGTTCTCGAACGCCTCGAACTCGCCGCCTACCGGGCCGCCGACGCCGTTGTCACGGTGACGGAGGGGTTCCGGGAGGACATCGTGCGACGAGGCATCGCGCCGCGCAAGGTGCACGTGATTCCCAACGGCGTGGACCTCCGCCGGTTCCACCCGACGACCGCGGCCTCGGCCGACATCCGGGCCTGGCTGGGCGCCACCGACGGCGACACCCTCGTGCTCTACCTCGGCGCCCACGGCATCTCGCACGGGCTGACCTCGATCGCCGACGCGGCCGCCCGGGTGACCGGCCGGCCGATCCGGTTCGCCTTCGTCGGTGAGGGGGCCGAGAAACGCAGGCTCATCGGGCACGTCGAGAGCCTGGGGCTGGCCAACACGGTGCTGCGCGACGGGGTTGCCCGCGAGGAGGTACCCGCCGTCGTCGCGGCCGCCGACATCTGCGTTGTCCCGCTGCGGGACGTGCCGATGTTCGACACGTTCATCCCGTCGAAGATGTTCGAGTTCCTCGCCGCGGGCCGCCCGGTGATCGGGGCGGTCCGCGGCGAGGCGGCCCGGATCCTCCTTGCCGCCGGACAGATGGTCGTGCCCCCCGAGGACCCGGCCGCGCTGGCGGAGGCGATCCTGGCCCTGGCGGCGGACCCGGACCGCCGGGCGCGGATGGCCCGCGGCGGGCGGGCGCACGTCGAGGCCCACTACGATCGCGACGACCTGGCCCGCCGGTACCAGACGCTGCTGTTCGACGACGCACCGTTCCCGGCGCTGCCCCCACCGACGACCCTTTCCCCACCGGTGCAGGTACCCGCACCGGACGTGGTCGCATGAGGTTCCTCATCACCGGTGGCACCGGTTTCCTCGGAAGCCGGGTGGTCGACCGGGCGCTCGCGGACGGACACCGGGTCGTCGGGCTGGCGCGCAGCGACGCGGCGGCGACGAAGCTGCGCCGACGCGGCGCGGGGACTGTGCGCGGTGACCTCGACGATCCGGCGACGTTGCTCCCGGCGTTCCGCGAGGCGAACTGCGAGGCGCTGATCAACATCGCCTCACTCGGGTTCGGCCATGCGGAGACGATCGTGACCGCCGCCCGTGCGGCCGGCATTCGCCGGGCCGTCTTCCTTTCCACCACCGGGATCTTCACCACGCTCGATCCACCCTCGAAGCGGATCCGGGTAGCGGCCGAGGGGACCATCGCGGCGAGCGGGCTGGACTGGACGGTCATCCGACCGACGATGATCTACGGGGGTCCCGACGACCGGAACATGGCCCGACTGCTGGCGCTGCTCCGGCGCGTTCCGGTGCTGCCGGTCCCCGGCGGTGGGCATCATCTGCAGCAGCCGGTGCACGTCGAGGACCTGGCCCGCACCGTGCTGCGCGCAACGACGACCGCGGCGGCGATCGGACGCGCCTATGACGTCGCCGGGCCGGAGGCATTGACGTTCCGGCAGGTCGTGATCACGGCCGGCGCCGCCGTCGGCCGACGGGTGATCTGCGTGCCCGTGCCGGTCCGCCCCGTCATCGCCGTGACCCGCGCCTACGAGCGGCGGGTGTCCTCGCCAAGGTTGAAGGCCGAACAGATCGCCCGGCTCACCGAGGACAAGGCGTTCGCGATCGACGCGGCCCGCCGCGATCTGGACCATCGTCCGCGGCCGTTCGCGGCCGGCATCGCGGCGCAGGCCGCCTCATCACCCGATCGGGTGACCCCCAGCTGCTCTCCCGACCGAACGGAGACCCGGATGTTCCGGATCGACCAGGCCACCCAGCTGCTCCAGGACCTCCAACGGATCGCCAGGGTGGCTGGTCCCCCGACGGCGCTGCGCTTCGGTGCCGCCGTGGCCCGGCATGCTCCGACCATCCGCCGGGCGGGCAACCTGGATGCCGCCGACCGGGCGATGGCCGCCGGCGGCCACACCTACCGGCCGCTGCCCGGGGTGACGGTCGTGTTGCCCGGCACCGCGTTCGGCGGCGCGCGCGAGATGTACTGCCGCGGGGTCTACCACGCTCTCCCCGGGTACGCGCCTGCGGCCGGCGAGGTCGTCGTCGACCTCGGCGCAAACCAGGGCCTGTTCTCGGTGCTCGCGGCGCGAGCGGGCGCCGATGTGATTGCCGTCGAGGCGCAGCGCGGGTTCGCCCCCGCCTTCATCAACCATGCCGCCGGCAACGGTGTGTCGAACCACATCCAGCTGCTCCACGCCCTGGTCGGTCCGACCGCCGGCGTGTTCGCCGATCCGCGGGCCCGCCGGAACGCGACACACTGGGACGGGGACGTCGACGTCCTCACCATGGCAGAGGTGTTCGAGGCTGGCGGGGTCGACCAGGTCGACCTCGTCAAGCTGGACATCGAAGGCTCCGAGTTCGCCCTGTTCGACGAGCCTGGATGGCTGGACGCGGTTGGTCGGATCGTGATGGAGGTGCACACCGGGTTCGGCGATCCCCGTACGCTCGACGACCTGCTGGTCCGGCACGGCTTCGAGGTCACTCTGCTCGGTAACGACCTGGTGCCGACTACCCATCTGGGCGACGCGGCGTCGGGCTACCTCTACGCCCGCCGGACCCGATCGACGACCCGGGCCATCCGCGGGTCCGCGCAGCCCGACGGTCGCCCGGTGTCGGTACCCGGCAGCCGCCCGTCATCCGAGCCCGGTCTCGTCGACGACCCCGCACCGCGGGGTGTCTCGGCGTGAGGCCGACCTCCAGCACCCACCCGATCCTGGTCGACTGTGCCGGTGCCCGGATGGGCGGGGCGTTGCGGTTCCTGACCGAACTGGACGGTTACCTGAGCTTTCGGCCGGGCCTGCAGGTCCAGCTGGTCGGCCGAGATCGCCGGATCGGACCGGGCTGGCTCGCCCGCCGGGAGCGGCCTGGGCGGTACGCGCGCGCGATCGCCCTCAACAACGTCGGCTTCCTCGCGACCCGCGGCGAACGGTGGGTCCTGCTGCGCAACGTGCTGCACTTCCTGCCGGCGGAGGAGGCCCAGCGGCTACCCGGCGGCCTGCCCGACGGCGTGGCACGGACAGCACGTCTCGTGCGGCTGTTCGCCCGTCGTGCGGACGTGATCGTCGTACCGACGACCACGATGGCGGACCGGGTTCTCACCGTACTTCCGAGCCTGTCCGCCAGGCTGGTGGTCCGGCCCCATCCGCTGTCCCCCGATCCGGCCCCTCCCCAGACCCGTACGCCGGGCCGGTTTCTGTGTCCCGTGTTGTTCGCGCCGTTCAAACCGATGGGGCGCCTGCTCCGCATGGTCGATGCCGCCGCGACCCGGCTTCAGGAGGAGATCGGAGCCCACCTCGCGATCACGGTCACCGCGACCGATCGCGAGGCCCACGAACACGGCCTGTCCCGCTGTCGGACGCTGAGGTTCGTGGGCCGGCTGACGCCGGCCGAGCTGCGGGCCCACCAACGCGATGCCGGCGCGTTGCTGCAGCCGACGACGATCGAGTCCTTCGGCTACCCTCTCGCCGAGGCACGGCTCGCCGGGATACCCGTCATCGCCCGCGACACCTCACACAACCGCGAGGTGGCCGGCCCGGTTCTGGTGCCGTACTCCCGGGAGTCGGCGGATGATCTCGCCGTGGCGCTGCGCACGGCGCTCACGTTCACGCCACGGCCCGAGACGGGAAACCCCTTCGATCCGACGCGTTACTTCGACTGGTTGCTCGACGCAGGAGAGAGCTCACCGTGACGACGCAGACCCACCGAATCCCGCCGCGCCAGGGCCCGTCATTCCCCGCGCCAGAACCAGCCGCGCCAGAACCAGCAACGACGCGAACCCCGCGCCGAGCGAACTGGCCGACCCCCTATGACACCGCAGCCCCCGCCGGATCGACACAGCCACAGCCGGCGCCGGGATCGGTTCCCGTCACCGCGATCATCCTCGCCCACAACGAGGCACCGAACATCGTCCGGGCGATCAGGTCCGTCGGTTGGTGTCGACAGGTCGTCGTCGTGGACTCGGGTTCCACCGACGGCACCGCGGATCTGGCCCGCGCCATCGGTGCGACCGTCTGGCACGAGCCTTGGCGTGGATTCTCCGGCCAGCGGCAGTGGGCGATGACCCACCCGGGGATCGCCCACGACTGGGTGTACTTCCTCGACAGCGACGAATGGGTGTCCACCGCGCTCGCCGCCGAGATCGCCGCCCGGCTGGGGACGGCGGACTGCGCGGCCTACAGCCAACGACGCCGGCTGGTGTTCGAAGGCCGCTGGATCGCGCACTGCGGGTGGTACGCGAACAGCTGGCAGGCGCGGCTACTCGATCGGCGGGTGGCGTACTTCGACAACGCCGTCACCTACAGCGAACGGGCCGTGGTCACTGGTGAGGTCGGACGGCTGTCCGCCGACCTGATCGACGAGGACCACAAGGGACTCGCCGCCTGGCTACGCAAGCACGTGCGCTACGCCGAACTGGAGGCGGCGCGCCGCGTGACGCAGCCCGCTGTCCGGGAGCGGTTGGCGCGGGTCCGCGAGGAGGTGCGCCGGCCCACCGGGTCGACCCGACCGCTCACGCGGACCATCGCGAGGGACGTGATCTTCCCGCTGGTTCCGGCCAAGCCGGCGGTCCTCTTCTGCTACATGTACCTGCTGCGGAGCGGATGGCGGGATGGGCGGCAGGGGCTGCTGTTCTGTCTCTACTACGCCTGGTATGAGCTCACGATCGGCACACTGACCCGGTCCGTTCACCGGTGACCGCGTCGGTTCCGCTCGGTCGCTACCTGCGCACCACCGCGGGACTGCGACCGGTCCAGCTCGGCGCCCGTGTCCGGCTGCGCGGGCAACGGGCCGTCCTGAGTCGCCACCCGGGCCTGGGCGAGATGCTGCTGCGCGGCAGGCCGCCAGCGGAATCCTGGCCGATCGGGTTCCTGCCGTTCGACGGCAGATGCCCGCCGGCTCGGCCGATGTTCGACGAGATCGTCGCGGGCCGCCTCACCCTGCTCGGTCACTCCCGCGATCTGTGTCCCCGGGACTCCAGCACCCCCGCTGCTGGAACCCCCGTGC
>NZ_CDWWXB010000213.1:0-2111 GCF_977971855.1 Frankia sp. CoWAU3
GCCTGAAAGTAACCATCGAACCCGAACAGCCCGCCGCCTGACCACCCAGGAGGAATAGCCACAACCGAACAGCCACGCTGTGACGCCGAGCCCGACCACCCGGCGCGGTCAGCCACGCCTGCAACCGACCCAGCCCACACCGGAAATCCTCACCTCAGGGGAGCAAGACACGGTCCAGGGACCGCAGACCGTGCTCAGGTCCCCAAAATTCGCCGGGCGAAGAGTCGTCGCCACCGCCCGACGGGCCGGAGGAACGCAACGCTGCCGGGACAGCTGTGCCCTAGGCTTGACGACGTGTGGAAAGGCAGCTCTTGAATCCTCCCGCCACGCCGCCGCAGCAGCCGTCACCGCCGGCAGACCCGGTGCCACCGGCAGAGCTGTCCGCGCGGCTGACCGGGTTGTCTCCTCGCGACGCCCATCGGCTGGGCCGACGGCTCGCCGAGAGCCGGCGCACCCGCGAGCCCGCCGCGCGCCAGCGGGCCCTACAGGCCATCGCCGCCGAGGTGGAGCGGGCATCGCTACGGGTGGAGCGGCGCCGGGCCAGCGTTCCGACGCTCGACTACCCCGACATCCTTCCGGTCACCCAGCGCAAGGACGAGATTCTCGCCGCGATCCGGGATCATCAGGTGGTCGTCGTCGCCGGGGAGACCGGGTCCGGCAAGACCACTCAGCTACCGAAGATCTGCCTGGAGCTCGGCCGCGGGGTCCGGGCGATGATCGGGCACACCCAGCCGCGCCGAATCGCCGCGCGTACCGTCGCCGACCGCATCGCGGAGGAACTGCGCACCCCGGCTCCCCAGATGGGCGGCATCGTCGGCTACCAGACCCGGTTCACCGACCAGGTGCACGAGAACACGCTGGTCAAGCTCATGACGGACGGCATCCTGCTGGCCGAGATCTCCTCCGATCGCCAGCTGCGCCGCTACGACACGCTCATCATCGACGAGGCGCACGAGCGCAGCCTCAACATCGACTTTATCCTCGGCTACCTGCGGTCGCTGCTCCCCCGCCGGCCGGATCTCAAGATTGTCATCACCTCCGCGACGATCGAGACGGCCCGGTTCTCCGCCCACTTCGCGGGTGCCCCGGTCATCGAGGTGTCCGGGCGCACCTATCCGGTCGAGGTCCGCTACCGCCCGCTCGTCCCGGCGGCCGGCGGACCAGCCGGCGGCCCAGCCGGCGCGCGGAGGACCGGCAGGGAGAACGGCGAGGCCGAGCGCGACCAGACCCAGGCCATCAGCGAGGCGGTCGACAAACTGTGCGCGGAGGGCCCGGGCGACATCCTGGTGTTCCTCAGCGGCGAACGGGAGATCCGCGACACCGCCGAGGCACTCACCCGCGAGCAGCGGCCGAACACCGAGATCGTGCCGCTCTACGCCCGCCTGTCCGCCGGCGAGCAGCACCGGGTGTTCCAGCCGCACACCGGACGGCGGGTGGTCCTGGCCACCAACGTCGCCGAGACCTCGCTGACCGTGCCGGGAATCCATTATGTGATCGACCCGGGCACCGCCCGGATCTCCCGCTACAGCCACCGCACCAAGGTGCAGCGGCTGCCCATCGAACCGATCTCGCAGGCCTCCGCCAACCAGCGCAAGGGGCGCTGCGGGCGGACCGCCGACGGCATCTGCATCCGCCTCTACAGCGAGGAGGACTTCGCCGGCCGGCCGGAGTTCACCGATCCGGAGATCCTGCGGACGAACCTGGCCTCGGTCATCCTGCGGATGGCCGACCTTGGCCTCGGCGAGATGGCCACGTTCGGGTTCCTCGATCCACCCGACCCCCGCCAGATCAGCGACGGCGAACTGCTCCTCGCCGAGTTGGGGGCGTTCGACGCCACCGCGTCCGATCCCCGTCACCGGATCACTCCCCTCGGCCGGCGGCTGGCGCAGATCCCGGTGGATCCCCGGCTGGCCCGCATGGTGCTCGCCGCCGACGAGCAGGGCTGCCTGCGCGAGGTGCTCGTCATCGCCGCCGCGCTCGCGATCCAGGATCCCCGGGAGCGCCCGGTCGAGCACCAGCAGGCGGCCGACGCCCGCCACGCCCGGTTCGCGGACCCGACCTCGGACTTCCTGGCGTACCTGAACCTGTGGAACTACCTGCGCGACGCCCGC
>NZ_CDWWXB010000213.1:2642-4054 GCF_977971855.1 Frankia sp. CoWAU3
GAAGCGGCCGTCCGGACCACCCGCCTGGGTGATGGCCGCCGAGCTGGTGGAGACCTCCCGGCTGTGGGGCCGCACCGCCGCGCGGATCGACCCGGACTGGATCGAGCCGCTCGCCGCCCACCTGGTGCATCGCACGTACAGCGAACCGCGCTGGTCGCGCCGGCAGGGCGCGGTGCTCGCCGACGAGAAGGTGACCCTGTACGGGGTGACGATCGTCGCCTCCCGGCCGGTCCAGTACAGCCGGATCGACCCGGTCCTGTGCCGGGAGCTGTCTCTCCGGCACGCGCTGGTCGAGGGTGACTGGCAGACCCGCCACACTTTCTTCCACGCCAACCGGGAGCTGCTCGCCGACGTCGAGGAGCTGGAGCACCGGGCCCGGCGGCGCGACATCGTCGTCGACGACGAGACGCTGTTCCATTTCTACGACGAGCGCATCCCCGCGGACATCGTGTCCGCCCGGCACTTCGACGCCTGGTGGCGCAAGGCGCGCCGGACGACCCCGGACCTGCTCGACTTCCCGCGCTCGATGCTCGTCACCGCGGACGCCACGGGAATCACCGAGGCCGACTACCCCGACGTCTGGCAGGCGGGCGACCTCGCGCTGCCGCTGAGCTACCAGTTCGAACCGGGCTCGGCGGCCGACGGGGTCACCGTGCACATCCCGCTGGCCGTGCTGAACCAGGTCGGCGCCGAGGGCTTTGAATGGCAGGTGCCGGGGCTGCGCGAGGAGCTCGTCACCGCCCTCATCCGGGCGCTGCCGAAGGCGGTGCGGCGCAGCTTCGTCCCGGCGCCGAACTACGCCAAGGCGGTCCTGGCGAACATCACGCCACGCCAGGCGCCCCTGCTCACCGCGGTGGAACACGAGCTGCGCCGGATGGGCGGGCCGGAGATCCTGCGCGATTCCTGGTCGCTGGCGGGTGTGCCGGATCACCTGCGGTTCACCTTCCGGGTGGAGGACGCCAGCGGGCGGGTGCTGGCCGAGGGCAAGGACCTCGACGCCATCAAGGAGCGGCTGCGCCCGAGGACCCGGGAAGCCGTCGCCGCCGCGGCGGACGGCCTCGAGCGGGCCGGCCTGCGGGCGTGGGGGGACCTCGGCACCCTGCCGAAGGTCGTCGAGCTGCGCCGCGGCGGCAACGTGGCGGGCGGCCACGTGGTGAAGGCGTTCCCGGCGCTGGTCGACGAGGGCGGTTCGGTCGCGGTGCGGGCCGCCGACACCGAGGCCGAACAGCGCCAGCTGATGTGGGCCGGCACCCGGCGCCTGGTGCTGCTGGGCGTCCCCTCCCCGGTGCGCGGCCTCAACGCCCGGCTGTCGAACGCCGCGAAGCTGGCCCTGAGCCACAACCCGCACCGCGACGCCGCCGACCTGCTGGACGACTGCGTGCGGGCCGCCGCCGACCGGTTGATCGCCGCGG
>NZ_CDWWXB010000213.1:4311-5433 GCF_977971855.1 Frankia sp. CoWAU3
CCGGCGGGCCCGCCTGGGACGAAGCGGGCTTCACCGCGCTGCTCGCCGCGGTACGCGCGGGACTGCCCGAGGCCGCCTTCGAGGTGGTCCGCGAGGTTCAGCAGGTGCTCGGCCTCGCCCACGCGGTCGATCTGGCGCTGCGCGAGCTGCGTGCCCCGGCGGTGGCGGCGTCGGTGGCCGACGCGCGCGACCAGCTCACCTCGTTGATCTACCGGGGATTCGTCACCGACACCGGGGCCGACCGGCTGGCGGACCTCGTCCGCTACCTGACCACGCTGGAACGGCGACTGGAGCGGCTGCCCCGCGATCCCGGGCGGGACAGGCTCAACACCGCGACCGTCGGGCGCGTCCAGGACGCCTATCGGGAGCTGCTCGCCGCCGTCCCCGCCGGCCGGGAGCCGGCGCCCGAGATCCGGCGCCTCCGCTGGATGATCGAGGAGCTGCGGGTGAGCCTGTTCGCGCAGAGCCTGCGCACCCCGTACCCGGTTTCCGAGGAACGCGTCTACCGGGCGATCGACGCCATCCTCGGTTAATCCGTTTCGGTGACTATGCCATGCTGGGACGGTGACCGGCGGGGGCGATGGGCACGGCGCTCCCGACTGTTTCGTGTCGTACGCGGACGACGGGCGGGCCTGGGCCGAATGGATCGCCGGGACGTTGGAGGATGCCGGCTACCAGGTCCTGCTTGAGTCCTGGGCGCCGGCGGGGACGCATCGGGTGGGGTGGCTGGACCGGGCGGTGAGCCAGGCCCGGCACACGATCGCGGTGGTCTCCGACGGCTACCTGCGCTCCTCGCCCGCGGTCGCCGAATGGGCGGCGGCGTGGTCGGCCGACCCGACCGGAGGCGAACGCCGGCTGCTGGTGACCAGGGTGGCGGACCGGCCGCTGCCCGGTCTGCTGGGCCAACTCGTCCCGGTCGACCTGTTCGACCGCAGCGAGATCGCCGTCCGAGCCAGCCTGCTCGCGGCCCTGCGCGGCGACCGGCCACAGCCGGAACAGCCGCCGGGCTTCCCCGGCCGGCGGGGGATCTTCCCGCCGGAGCTGCCGGCGGTGTGGAACGTGCCGGACCAGCCGGCCCGGTTCGTCGGCCGGACGGCCGCGCTCGCCCGGCTCGACGAGGCG
>NZ_CDWWXB010000213.1:5720-6844 GCF_977971855.1 Frankia sp. CoWAU3
CCGACGGCCGCTGGCTGATCGTGCTCGACGACGCCGCCGACGCCGACACGCTGCCGGACTGGCTGCGGCCCACCGAACCCGGCCGGCTGCTACTGACCTCCCGCAACCCCGGCTGGGACCATCTCGGCCCGGTCGTGCCGGTCGGGCCGATGGACCGGGCCGAGTCCGTCACCCTGCTCGCCGGCCGGCTGCCCGCCGTCGAACGGACGGTCGCCGACCGGATCGCCGAGCGGCTCGGGGACCACCCGCTCGCCCTCGACCAGGCCGCCCACCGCATCAGTACCGGCCGCACCCCCGCCGAGACCTACCTTCAGGTGTTAATCGACCGGCCGGAGGTCCTCCTGGCGCAGGGGGAGGTGAGCGGGCGGCCCGGGGCCACCGCCCCCACCCTCTGGGACGAGCCGATCCGCCGGCTCGACGCCGAGGCACCGGCCGCCGGCCACCTGCTGCGGATCGTCGCGCACGGCGACAACGAACCGATCCCGATCCGGCTGTTCACCGCCGAGCCGGACGTGATCCCCGATGCCGGGCTGCGGGCGGCGACCCGCTCGCCCTCGCCGACACCGTCGGCGTCCTGGAGCGGTACGGCCTGGCCCACCGCGACGCGGACACCGTGACGATGCACCGGCTGGTGCGGGCCGCCGTGCACACCCACACCGGCCCCGACCAGGCCGACGAGATCGTCGCGACCATGGCCCGGATGCTGCGCGCGTCGCTGCCCGACGCCGTCACGGCCAACCCGGAAGCCTGGCCCGCCTGGCGGGAGCTGCTCCCGCATACGCTCGCCGTGCTCGACGCCACCGCCGAGCGTCCGGAGGCCGACGGTCCGGAGGCCGCCTGGCTGGCGGAACGCTCGGCGGCCTACCTGCTCGAGCAGGGCCGAGCCGACCAGGCCCTCCCCCTCGCGGCCCGCGCCCTGGCCGCCCGCGAGCGGCTCGACGGCCCGGCGCACGTCGACACCCTGGCCTGCCGGGAGACCCTCGCGCGGGTCGCCCGCGGCGCCGGACGGATCGACGCCGCCGGCCGCCTGGCCGAGCGCACCGTCGCCGACCGCGAACGCATCCTCGGCCCCGAACACCCCGACACCCTGGTCAGTCGGGACACCCTAGCGGGAGTTTTCTAGA
>NZ_CDWWXB010000214.1:0-3198 GCF_977971855.1 Frankia sp. CoWAU3
GGCAGCGCTGCTCGCCGGTGCGGGCCAGCTCCTCGCCTGCGCAGAATGCGCAAAAAGCTGTCTATTCACAAAACTTGCCGGCTCGTTCGCAGCGTTCACCGCTGTGCGATCTGCGTGCCAGCCCCACGGCGGTGACACGCCGCCGGCGGTTTCTTCCGCTGTGCCCGGCGGCCCCTCACCACCGGCCCCGATCCGCAGAATGCGCAAAAAAGTCATTTATTCACAAAACTTGCCGGCTTGCCGGCCCGTTCGTAACGTTTTTGGAAGGGCGGCAAGTCCTACCGGCCGGAAGAGCTACGACTAGCGCGGACCAGCGCGCACGAGCCCGTTGATGAACGATTCGGAGGCGGCGGGATGACGTCCATAGCCGTGGGAGCCGTGGGCAAGCCGCCGGTGGGCGGTAAGCCAGGCGAGGGTGCGTTCGACCACCCCTCGTCCCGGCAGGGCCCCGGAGGTTTTCCGGCCGGGGTTCTCCCGGGCGGTCTCGACGGTGGTCTTCAGGATGGTCCACGACCCCCCGCCGGCAGCGCCCGCCAAACGATCCCGTTGCGGGCCACGTAGCCACGTACCGGATGGCGCCCACGATGCCCCGGCGAGGGCCCGCCCCGGGCCTGCCGCCCCTCGGTACCGGCGGCAACACCGCTTCGGCAACCACCCACCCGGCGTCACCCAGACCCGACCGGTACCGGTGTGTACCCACCACGGCCACCCGGGGCGGTCGCAGATGATCAGCGCATCAGCGCTGGTAGAAAGATGATCCACTGATCGGAGGGCTGAGTGCGCGGCGTCGAGTTGACCTTGGAGGAGCGGGAGGCGATCTCCAGGGGCTTGGCCGAGAAACTGTCACACCGGATGATCGCGGCCCGGCTGGACCGAAACCAGTCGGTGATCAGCCGTGAGGTCTCGCGCAACGGCGGCAATGCCGGATACTGCGCCGCGGACGCGCAGAAACGCGCCGACGAGCAGCGGCGGCGACCGAAGGCGTTCAAGCTGGAAACGCACGTCCGGCTGCACGACGCGGTGGCCGAACGGCTGGCGGCCGACTTCTCGCCGAAACAGGTGTCTAATCGGCTGAAGAAGGACTTCCCGGATGATCCGGAGATGCGCGTGTCGCACGAGACGATTTACCAGACGCTCTCCGTTCAGGCGCGCGGGGAACTGAACACGCGGCTGAAGCTCGCGCTGCGGTCGGGCCGGGCGGAGCGCCGGCCGCGGGGGTCGACTCGGCCGAAGCAGGCCAGGATCGCCGGCATGGTCGGCATCTCCGAGCACTCTGCCGAGGTCGCCGACCGCGTGGTACCCGGCCACTGATTTTGCTGGTGGTAGGCTTGTGTGACTCTCTAGGGTAGGAGCCGGGGACTTCTTGCAGGCGAGCGTGGGCAGCCGGGCTGGGCCGCCCAACCCTTCGTAACCGAGGTCGAACAGCACCTCGTGTAGGTCGGCGGTCCACTCCTCCTCCAGGATCGGCAGCGCGCCGGAGGCGCGCAGAGCGGTCGAGTCGTGTTCGCGGCCGGGGGCACGTCCGAGACCCACAGTGGCCAGCCGTCGTCGGGGGCCGACAGGATTTGGACGTTGCCACCGTGATCGAGATCTTGCCGGACCACCACAGGTCCACACCCTCGGTCGGACCAGGCACGCGCAGCCGGTCGGTCTCGATGACCGTGCCATCGACGATCAGATGGCGATTGCCTGCGATCCTGGCCCGCATCAACGCCTCGCGCAGGTCAGGGGCCTGCCAGGCCAGCACGGCGACGCCCTCGTGCAGGTAGCGGTAGCCCACTGACCGGGACACTCCATGATCGTTGAAGGGCAGGCGGGTCCGCGTGCCGTCACAGAACCAGCGCAGGGCCATCACGGCCTGCTCCAGCGCGGACAGCGTGTGAGTGCCGTTACGGGTACCACGACGCTGACGCTCCGCGACCAACAGTCCGGCCAGACGGAAGACGGTGTGATCGCCGAAGGGCAGCTCGGCAGTGTACGTGAAACTCACGCGGGACGCGGGGTCCTTCGGTGAAGTGATCTGTGGAAGGACTACTTCCTACCGAGGCCCCGCGTCGCCTCGTCTCCCGGCCCAACCCCACCCGCCAGACCCTCACAGGCCGCGCCCCTTCATCGCATCAGGGGAACCACGTCCTATCAGATCCAGGCCTGTGACTGGATTTCACGCCTGGTGCACTGACCCAGTTGAGACCGCGCACTCCTGCAGGACAGAGGGGAACTGCGAACCGAGCTGGAGATCATGCTGTCCAAGGGCTGGACTGGGTGGGTTAATGGGTTAACCAGTCGCGCGGCACCGTGACCAGGGGGCAGGATCGTCGGCATGGTCAACATCAGTGAGCGGCCGAAGGAGGCCACCGACCGTGCCGTGCCCGGGTTCCGGGAGGGTGATCTCCTTGAAGATTCACGGTGGCAGGTCGATCCGGTGCGGCCGGCCTGGCCTGTGGCGAGGATGGTGGGGTGCAGCGGGAGCAGCGTCGCGTGCGGGTCCAACGGTTTCGCCGACAGTTTCGGCGTCCCGGGGATCGGGCCGGGGCCGGAACAGGGGCCGGGGACCGGGCGGAGCTGGTCCAGATGCTGCGGGCGGCGCTCGGGGAGCGACCGACCACGGCCGGATCGATGGTCGCCGGCACCGGTGTAGATCATGATCGAGTGGTCCGGCCCATGGTCGACGCCTCGGCCCGACGCCGGGCCGAGTACTCCTCCGACGCCTCGAACTACCGGGTGCCGCCCGCGGCCGTGGTGTTCCCCCGGGAGGTCGGGGACATCCTGGCGATCGTGGCAGTTTGCCGGTCCACCGCGACCCCGCTGACCGCCCGGGGCGCGGGCACCTCCATCGCGGGCAACGCCGTGGGCCCCGGGGTGGTGATGGATCTCAGCCGCCACCTACACCGCATCATCTCCCTGGACCCGGCCGCCCGCACCGCGAGCGTGCAGCCCGGGGTCATCCTGGACAGCCTCCAGGCGGCGGCCAGCCGGCACGGGCTGCGATTCGGTCCGGATCCCTCCACCCATGCCCGCTGCACCATCGGCGGCATGATCGGCAACAACGCCTGCGGCGCACGGGCGATCGCCTACGGCCGGACCGCCGACAACATCGTCGATCTCGACGTGCTCGACGGCACGGGACGTCGGCTACGGGTCGGCCCGGGTGGCTCTGGGCATCCGGCAGTCCCCGGGCTCGACGACCTCGTCCGGGCC
>NZ_CDWWXB010000214.1:3375-5220 GCF_977971855.1 Frankia sp. CoWAU3
GCCGGCCGCCGCGGACGCCGTGCCGCTGCTGTTCCCGCACGCTCCACTGGCGGTGGAGGGCATGGACGCGCGCCTGGTCGACATCGTGCGCCGGCACCGGGGACCGTGGGCCGTACCGGAGCTTCCCGCCGGCACCGGCTGGCTGTTCGTCGAGGTCGGTGGGGCGAGCCCGGCGGAGGCGCTCGCGGCCGGCCGGGCGTTGGCGACCGCCGCGGGCACGAGGGCCGCCCGGGTGCTGCCCACCGGCCCGCAGACCCGCGCCCTCTGGCGGATCCGCGAGGACGGCGCGGGTCTCGCCGGGCGGACCGCGGCGGGGGAACCAGCCTGGCCCGGCTGGGAGGACGCGGCCGTGCCGCCGCAGCGCCTGGGAGCCTACCTGCGTGACTTCGAGGACCTGCTGCGCGCGCACCGGATCGACGGGGTGCCGTACGGACACTTCGGGGACGGCTGCGTGCACATCCGGATTGATCTACCGTTGGCGGAGGCCCCGGGGCGCCTGCGCCCGTTCCTGACCGAGGCCGCCGACCTGGTCGCCTCCTACGGCGGCTCGATATCCGGTGAGCACGGGGACGGCCGGGCCCGCGGTGAGCTGCTGGCCAGGATGTACTCGCCGGTCGCGCTCGGCGTCTTCGCCGGTTTCAAGGCCCTGTTCGACCCGGACGATCTTCTCAACCCGGGTGTGCTGGTCCGGCCGAGGCCGATCGACGCCGACCTGCGCCTGCCGGCGGCTCGCCCGCTGCCCACCATCGGCGGATTCGCCTTCACCGCCGACGCGGGGGAGTTCGGGCGGGCCGTCCACCGCTGCGTCGGGCTGGGCACCTGCCGGGCCGACACGCCGGCGGCCGGCGGCTTCATGTGCCCGTCGTACCTCGCGACGCGCGACGAGAAGGATTCCACCCGCGGCCGGGCCAGGGTGCTGCAGGAGATGGCGAACGGCTCGCTGGTCCGCGGAGGTGCCGGGGGCGCCCGGGCCCCGGAGGTGGCCGAGGTGCTCGACCTGTGCCTGTCGTGCAAGGCGTGCGCGCGCGACTGCGCGGCCGGGGTGGACATGGCGACGTACAAGTCCGAGGTGCTGTTCCGCGCCTACCGGCATCGGCTCCGGCCGGTCAGCCATTACGTGCTCGGCTGGTTGCCCCGATGGGCCCGGGTCGCCGGGCGGGCGCCACGCTTGGTCAACGCGGTGCTGGCCGGACCGGCGGTGCGACGGCTGCTGCTGCGGATGGGGGGCATGGACGCGCGCCGCGAGGTGCCGGCCTTCGCCAGGCAACCGTTCAGCCGCTGGTGGCGCGAGCACGGCGGCTCGGACCTGGGAAGCGGCTCGGAGCTGGGAAACGGGTACCCGGCTGACGGGCGGCCGGCTGACGGGCAAGCAGCCGACGGGCGGGGGATCCACAGGCGCGAGGCCCACAGCCGGGAGGTGGTGCTGTGGATCGACACGTTCACGGAGGCGTTCTCCCCCGAGGTCGGCCGGGCCGCCGTGGCAGTGCTGGCGGACGCCGGCTACCGGGTGATCGTGCCGCCGGGCCCAGCGTGCTGTGGTCTCACCTGGATCACCACCGGCCAGCTCGACGGTGCGCGCCGCCGGTTGCGAGCGACCGTCGACTGCCTCGCGCCGTACGCCCGGGCCGGGACGCCGATCGTCGGCCTGGAACCGTCTTGCACGGCGGTGCTGCGCGGCGACCTCGTCGAGCTGCTCGCGGGCGACCCCGCCGCCGCGCTGGTAGCCGGTGCGGTGCGTACCCTCGCCGAGCTGCTCGGCGACACCATCGGCTGGACTCCGCCGCGTCTCGACGGGGTGCGCATCCTTGCCCAGCCGCACTGCCACCAGCACGCGGTCATGGGATT
>NZ_CDWWXB010000214.1:5734-6439 GCF_977971855.1 Frankia sp. CoWAU3
CCCGTACCCTGGGCCCGGCGATCGCCTCGGCTCCCGCGGGCACCGTGCTGCTCGCCGACGGATTCTCCTGCCGGACCCAGGCCGAACACGTCGCCGCCCGGCGCGGGCGGCATCTCGCCGAGCTGCTCGCCGAGCGTCTCGCCGGGCTCAGATCTTCACAGTGACGTCAGAAGTGAAGTCAGATCTCCACGGTGAAGACCGTCGCCGGCAGGCCGTCGCCGTCGTCGGTGACGGCGGCGGGGCCGGCCGGGTTGCCGGCCAGCTCCCCCCGGGGAACGGCGAGTACGACGACGGGATGGTGACGGGCGAGCTTCGCGATCAGCGGCCGGAGCCGGGCGACCTCCACCCGGGTATGGCCGACCTGCACGACTCCCGTCATCCCGCCATCGAGGCGGACGAATCCATCGGGAACGTGCGACCCGGTGTGCAGGGCGGCCTCGTTTTCGTGCCGCCACTGTCGCTCGCTGATCCAGGCCAGCACCCGCGACCCGCCCACCCCGGCGTTCTCGATCCGCAGCCGGGCGCGGGCGACCATGGCGTGGCGCACGGCCCCCGCCGCGCTCGTCGCCGCTCCGTCGGATTCCAGTTCCATCGAACTGACCAGCCGGGTGCCCTCGGCGGTGAGCCGTACGAGCCGGCCCTGGCCGGCGAGTACGGGATCGGCGGAGGCGACTCCGGCGTTCTCCCAGCGCTTCACGACGGCGC
>NZ_CDWWXB010000215.1:0-3018 GCF_977971855.1 Frankia sp. CoWAU3
ACTCGTGCACCGGGATCTGAAGCCGTCCAACATCCTGCTGTCCCGGCTCGGGCCGAAAGTGATCGATTTCGGTATCGCGCGCGCCCTGGACTCCGCGACGGTACTCAGCGGGGATCGCCAGCTCGGGACGCCGGCGTTCATGGCGCCGGAACAGGCCCTGGGCGAGCAGGTCACCTCGGCGGCGGACGTGTTCGCCTGGGGCGGTATCCTCATCTTCGCCGGGATCGGTCGTTACCCGTTCGGTAACGGCCCCGCTCCCAGCGTGCTGTACCGGACGGTCAACGATCTTCCGACGCTTGACGGCTTCGAGGACAGCCTGCGGCCCCTGGTCTCCGATGCGATGCGCAAGGCAGCGGCGGAGCGACCCACCGCCGAGAAGCTCTACGCGCGCCTTCTAGACCTACGTGTCGAAGCCCCGATGGCGGTCAAGGGGCTGTCCCTGTCCGAGGTGACCGCGCTGATCCGGCCGCTGAACACGTCCCCCGGCGGCGCCTCCGGAACGTCGGCGAGCGACGCCGACCTCGCGGGTCCGATCACGCCCGTCACCGGCCATCAGCCGATCGGACCCCCGCCGCCCGCGAACCTGATCTCGTTCCCGGGGCCGGGCATTCCCGGGGCACCAGCCCGGTCCGGCCCGTCGTCGGTTCCGGGCCCGACCTCTTCTCCCGGGCTCGGGTCGTCCTCGTCGGGGAGCGAGGCGTCACCGTCCGGGCCGGATGCCCGCTGGCGGCCGGGCGCAGGCTCGTCGTCCCTCGCCGATGCTCTGGTGACGGTCTGGACCGAGGACGAACACAGCCAGGACCCCGGGCGAGGAGCGTCCTCGTCGTCCTCGTCTCAGCGGTCGTCCTCGTCGTCGCGGAGGTCCCCGTCCGCCGCGCCACCGGGCGACCGGGCCCGCAACCGACGTCCGCTGATCATCGTTGCCCTGGTGGCCGCCGTCACCGTGCTCGTGACGACGGTTGCCATCGTGTCCACCAGGGGCGGGGGCTCGCGGACCGAGATGAGCGTGCCTGAAGCGGTCGCCGAACGGGCGCTGCTCCTCCAGGACGGCAACACGGGACTCGCTCGCCGGCTCGCGCTCGCGGCCTACCGCGCCGAGCCGCGCTCGGCCAGGACCCGGAGCGCGATGATCGCGCTGTTCGGTGCCGGGATCACCCCGACCACCATCCCCGTCGGGACCGGTGCCCTGCTGGCGCTCGCGGTGAGCCCGGACGGGCACTGGATCGCGGCGGGGAGCGACAACGGAACGGTCACGTTATGGGAAGTCGTCGGTCGGACCGAGCTGGTCCGGCGCACCTCCGTCTCGGTGCCGAGCCGCAGCTGGGTCGAGTCGCTGGCGTTCAACCGGGACGGTGGCCTGCTCGCCGCGGGTCATTCCGACGGCACAATCCGACTGTGGAACCTGCACGACCCCGAGCAGATGGTCCGATGGTCAACCATCCAGGCCCACACCGACGCGGTGAAGTCGGTGGCCTTCAGCCCGGACAGCAACACTCTCGGGTCCGCGAGTGCGGACGGCATCGTCGCGCTGTGGGACGTCACGGACCCGGCGCGTCCGAAGCAGCGCGTCCGGGCGGACGGTCAGACCGGGGGAGTGCGCTCGATGGCCTTCGCGCCTAACGGCACCCCGCTCGCGTTCGCTGGTGAGGACGGCACCGTCCATCTGTGGAACATCCGGGACGCGGCGCGGCCGACCGCGGGTGGAATCCTGCGCGGGCACAGCCGTGGGGTGCGGTCCGTGGTCTTCACCGGCGACGGAGGCGTTCTGGTCTCCGGCGGCGTCGACGCCACGGTGCGCCTGTGGGAGGTGCGGTATCCGGATAATCCCGCCCGTGGCGTCGCCACCGGCTCTCTGGGCGGGATCCAGAGCGTGGCCTTCGAGCCGGGTGCCGACGTCGTCGCCTCCGCCGGCGATGACGAGACGGTCCGGCTGACCGACATCTCCCGCCTGGACACGCCGATCCTGCTGACCCAGTGGCACGGGCACACCCAGCCGATCAGCGCGATCGCCTTCGTCTCCGGCACGGGCGTCGTCGTCTCGGCTGGTCACGACGGGACATTGCGGCTGTGGGACGCCGAGCCCGGCCGGCTCGCGGACACCGCGTGCGCCGATCCGGCGAACCGGATCACCGCCGGTGAATGGAGCACTGCCTTCAGAGATATGGGCTACCGGGCTCCCTGCGGCTGAGCTGACGACGGGTCGGCCGGTGGGGGCGGATGGTCCTGACGGCCTGGGCCGGCTCCCTCCCACCGGTACGACGGCCAGCGTCGACACCCGTCGGGCCAGTGACGAGGTCATCGCCGCACCCGTCGGTGGACTCGGCCGGAATCTCTCGACGTGGGGTCGCCGAAACCGCGACAAAATAGCGATGGAACCGTGACGTTGCGTTTACTCGCCGGCTATGCCGACCGGCCTAGCCGTGCCGGGTTGATCCGCCCGTCCAGAGAGGCCCGTCGGGCGGCCAAACCGAGCGTCGCCGGGCGCGATGCTGAACAGTGTCGAATCCGACCGTGTTGGGAGGCAGCGATGCTCCGTCACAGCTCGACGCCCGCGCATGTCGTGGCGCGCGATCTATCCGTTGACTACGTCACGGAGGAGGGGGAGCGAGAGGCGATCTCCGGCACACTCCGTTATGACCCGGCTGATCCCTTCGCCATCGAGTTGATCCTACGTCCCGGTGAAGAAGCCATCACCTGGATCTTCGCCCGCGCGCTGCTGGCCGAAGGGATCGAGGTTCCCGCCGGGACCGGCGACGTGCGCATCCGGCCGACGAAGTCCAGGGGGCAGTCTGTGATCATGGTATCCCTGTCCAGCCCGTCGGGGCATGCCGATCTCGAGTTGGCGAAGTCGAAAGTCACTGCCTTTCTCGCCGACTGCCACGGGCAGGTTCCAGCGGGGCGGGAGAGCAACGGCATCGACTGGGACAACGAGCTTCACATGCTGCTGCGCACTCGGAACACCTGACCGCTTCGGGTGTTCTCAAAGATCTCACCATGAACTCTGGTAATGACGATTCT
>NZ_CDWWXB010000215.1:3566-4979 GCF_977971855.1 Frankia sp. CoWAU3
GTGTCCAGCGCGCCCGCTCAGAAGGTGTCGGGCGCGCCTTCGATCGGCTGCCAGACCTGAATCTCCGGGGGTCCCTCGACGCCGGCATCCCGCATGAGGGCGGCTATCTCAGGCTGATTGGTGAAGAACTCCTGGAACGCCTCCGTGGAATCCCATTCATCGAGGATGATGACCTGCCCGTGGCCGGCAAGGAAACGATGGTGCAAGGCTCCTACCTTTTTTGCCTGCTCGGCGATGGATGTGAAGATGTCTGCCTTCGATGCGAACAGCTGCTGAAGAGCGGCTGGATCGACTTTCAGGGTCACGGCGACGATGACACTCATTTTGAACCCCCCTTATGTTGCCTGACTCGGGCGACTGTAGCGCATCGTCTCAGGATCCGGAAGACGGCTTGTCTGCCTCCGGAGATGCCGCGGCGCCGACCGGCTCGGTGGTGCCGTGCGTCGAGAAACGTGGCTGGTCGGGGGTGGGCATGGTCGGGCTGGTCAGTGGTTCGTCCGTCAGTGGGCCGTCCGACGCCGGTAACCCGGCTGCAGTGCCGGGTTACCGCTGTGGTGGTTGGTGCCGGCGATGTCGGTGCCGGGGGTGACGATCTCGTCGATCGCGTCGAGTGTCGCCTGGTCGATGGTGATCTCGGCCGCCAGGAGGACGTCGTCGAGCTGAGTGAGCGTCTTGGGCCCGATGATGGTCGAGGTGACGGTGGGGTGGCTGTCGACGAAGGCCAGCGCGAGGTGGGTGAGGGACACGCCGGCCTGCTTGGCGAGGGTGGTCAGCTCCTCCACCGCGGTGAAGCGGTCGGGTGCGTGCGGGTCCTCGGAGAGTGCCTGACCCTGGCGGCGGCCGAGCAAGCCCTGTGACGAGTAGCGCGATCCGGCCGGAGCCTGCTCGCCGCGCCGGTACTTGCCGGTGAGCCAGCCGCCGGCCAGCGGGCTCCAGGGGATGATGCCGATGGTGTGGCGTTGGGCGGCGGGCAGGACGGCTTCTTCGATGGAGCGGGCGAAGATGGAGTACTGGGGCTGTTCGCAGACGAACCGTTCGCTGTTACGGCGCCGGGCGGCCCACTGGGCTTCGACGATCCAGTCGGCGGGGAAGGAGGAGGAGCCGAGGTAGCGGACCTTGCCGGCGTGGACGAGGTCGGACAGGGCGCCGAGGGTGTCCTCGAGGTCGGTGTCCCAGTCGTGGCGGTGGACCTGGTAAAGGTCGATGTAGTCGGTGCCGAGGCGGCGCAGGCTATCCTCGACGGCGCGGATGATCCAGCGCCGCGAGCCGCCACGGGAGTTGCGCTCGTCGCCCATGGGGCTGAAGCACTTCGTGGCAAGGACGATGTCGTCGTGGCGGGTCTTGATGGCCCGGCCGACGATCTCCTCGCTCTCACCCTGAGAGTAGATGTCGGCGGTGTCGATGAAGTTGATG
>NZ_CDWWXB010000215.1:5402-6630 GCF_977971855.1 Frankia sp. CoWAU3
TGAGGTGATCCTCCACGGTGGTCAGCCAGGCGATCGGGCGGCTCGCGTGTGGATTGTGGTCGGCACCGGCGATCACCGCGAGATGGGCGTCCGGCACGGATCGGGCGAGCGTCTCGGCGGCGTCACGAAGACTGAAGTCCCGTTCACCGACGATGACGGTGGTCGGGGCGCGGATCTCGCCCAACCGGTCCGTGAGGGACGGATAGCTGCTCAGGTCCCGCCAGAGCGCGACGATCGCGTTCGGATCCATCCGGCCGAGCCCCGCCACCGCGCGGTTCCGGCCGGCGTGGACGGCCGTCGCGATCGCCGCCGTCCCTGCCAGCAGGACGGACACGACCCGCTTCGTGATCCCGCCCGTGCCCGTGGCGGGAGCGGCCGCGGTGTCAGCGAGAACCAGGGACCGCACCCGTCCCGGATGGTCGAGCGTGTAGCGCAGCGCCACCACCCCGCCCATCGAGTGGCCGATCAGGTGGACGGCGGGCAGCCTGAGCACGTCGACCACCGTCGCGAGGTCCGCCACCAGCTGATCAAAGCTGTAACCCGCTCGGCCCGTCGTGGCCCAGCCACTCGCGCCATGTCCTCGCTGGTCGTAGGCGATCACACGGCGGGACGTGGCGAGCTCCGGAGCCACCGCGGCCCAGTCCGCCGTGCTGCCGGCGATCCCGTGTAGCAGCAGGACCGGGATGTCGCCACCCCCGCCGCGGATCGTCGCCGGCCTGTCGTCCGACGTCATGGTCCGTGTCTCGTCCGCGATCTGTGTCTTGTCCGTGATCCGCGTCTCGTTCGGGGGACGGTCGTCCGCCCGAAGGCGGCCCGGGAGCGGGGGAGTCGGTGACCAGGGAATCTCCGGCGGGGGATCGTCGAGTGGGAAACCCTCTGGCCGTAGCTCTTCGATGTGCAGTTCCAGATGTTCCGGACCCGCCGCCACCGCTACCCGCCGCTCCACCGAGATCACCATATCTCCATGGTCGCGTCTCGCGGGGTCGGACAGCCCCCGATCGGGTGATCGGGGGCTCGCTGAGCAGGAGGCGAATCTTCGGCTCATGCGATGCGCCCGGGAAATCTCGACAACGCCGAGCGGAGCCAAGGCGTCCGACGAGGAATAGCCGGATCGGTAGTGACGAGTCATGCGGGCGCGTCGATCGGCGGAGCACGTGGATCGGGAGAAAGCGCGGATCGGGAGAAAGCGCGGACGGGAAGAACACCGGCGTAGAGGCCAGGGCTGCGC
>NZ_CDWWXB010000216.1:0-5556 GCF_977971855.1 Frankia sp. CoWAU3
ACACCTCGTCGGCCGTCGTACCGTAGTCCCGGGCACCGGCACCGGCACCGAACTCGAAGACGAGATGCGGCCGGCTGGAGCCGATCAACTTCTGGCCGCCCTTGAACACCCCGTACTCGGCCCCCTCGACGTCAACCTTGATCAAGGTTGGCCGGTAGTCGGCCGGCATCGCGTCGTCCAGCGTCTCGACGGCCACCTCGATCCGTTCGACGTCCTCACTGTCGGGCACCCGATCACGCAGCCCGCTGTAGACGGGCCTGCTGCGGACGTAGGTGAAGGGCAGCACCCCCGGCTGGTCGGCGAGCGCGGCCTGTCGTACCTCCACCGCCGGGAAATCGGTGGTCAACGCCGCGGCCATGTGCGGCAACGGCTCATAGGCGACGTGCCGGCCTCCCGGGGCGTGCCGGAGGATGGTCCGCAGAACGTCACCCTTGTGCGCGCCCACGTCGATACAGTTCGAGTCCTCCCGGAGGACGAAGGACAGCAGCAGCGCCAGATGCCGGTCGTCGCTGCGATTGCGGCGGGCGGTAGGAACGACGTTGTCACGCACCAGCTTCAGCGCCGGGCCGAGGCCGATGTCGACCGCCACCCGCCGGGCCCTTGCCAGCTGCTTTTCCATCCGAGGATCCATCCGCCGCGACCTCCTGTTGTTCAAGCGGCGACCTGCCGGAGTGTCATCGCCGAATGACCCATTATGACAGTCAGTACACCACTATTGGGCGAACATGATCCACGGTCAAGACCGGTAACAGGAATTTCAAGTCCACTTCATTCCCGCTCGACCCTGCTCGACCCCGCTCGACCGATAATCCTTACGTCACGAAAGAGTTCGACTTCTGAACCCTTCCGCAAGGGAAGGGTTTGGAAGTCGCGGCAGACTACCCAGCGAGACCGTTCGGCCTCGCATCGGCCGCCGCCGCCGCGATGGAGAAGATCGACGGCGGCCGCGCCAGCATCCCGTCCTCAGCGGGCTCCGGCGAGAATCTGCTCGTCGACCGGCTCCGCGGCGAAGGATCCCACCGGTGGGCAGGTGCAGACCAGGTTGCGATCACCATAGGCGCCGTCGATCCGACGTACCGGGGACCAGTACTTGGCGGCCCGCAGCGAAGCGACGGGATAGGCCGCCACCGATCGCGGATAAGCGTGTGACCATTCGTTGGCGGTAACCATCTGTGCAGTATGCGGAGCATTATGCAGGGGATTATCGGTCCGCGGCCAGATACCGTCTCCGACCTTGTCCGCCTCGGCTCGAATGGAGATCATTGCGTCGCAGAAACGATCGATCTCGCCGAGATCCTCACTCTCCGTCGGCTCGACCATCAGTGTTCCGGCAACCGGGAATGACATGGTCGGAGCATGGAAACCGTAGTCGATGAGACGCTTCGCCACGTCGTCCACGGTGACGCCGGTCAGCTTCGTCAACGGCCGTAGGTCCAGAATGCACTCATGGGCGACCAGCCCGTCCCGGCCCGCGTAGAGAACCGGATAGTACGGATGCAGCCGGTGGGCAATGTAGTTGGCGTTCAGGACGGCCACCGAGGTCGCCCGGCGCAGGCCGTCCGCCCCCATCATCCGGATGTAGGCCCACGGAATCATAAGAATTCCGGCCGAGCCCCACGGGGATCCCGAGATCGGGCCCACTCCGGTGGCCGGTCCTGCCTCCGGCCGCAGCGGGTGGTTCGGCAGATAGGGCAGGAGTTTCTCGACCACGGCCACCGGGCCGACCCCCGGACCCCCGCCACCATGCGGGATGCAGAACGTCTTGTGCAGGTTCAGGTGGCTCACGTCGGCCCCGAACTGCCCCGGCCTGGCGAGCCCCACCAGAGCGTTGAGATTCGCTCCGTCGACGTACACCAGACCGCCGGCCTCATGCACGATCGCGCACGCCTGCCCGATGCCCTCCTCGTACACACCATGGGTCGACGGGTAGGTGACCATCAGCGCGGCCAACACGTCCGCGTTCGCGCGGGCCTTGCGGGCCAGATCGTTCAGGTCGACGTTTCCGTCGTCGTCACAGGAGACGACGACCACCCGCATTCCCGCCATCGCGGCGCTCGCCGCATTCGTCCCGTGCGCCGAGGAGGGAATGAGACAGATGTTTCGCACCGCGGATCCGGGAACAGCATGATCGCGGTGATAGGCCCGGATGGCGAGCAGCCCGGCGAGCTCACCCTGGCTGCCGGCATTCGGCTGGAGGGAGACCCCCGCATATCCGGTGATCTGCGCGAGCCAACGCTCCAGGTCCTGAATCATCGCGAGGTATCCGGCGGCCTGGTCCAACGGGGCAAATGGATGGATGTCGGCGAATTCCGGCCAGGTGACCGCGGCCATCTCGGTGGTCGCGTTGAGTTTCATCGTGCACGACCCCAGGGGGATCATGCCCCGGTCAAGAGCCAGATCAAGATCGGACAGTCGACGCAGATAGCGGAGCATCGCGGTCTCCGACCGATGGTCGTGGAACACCGGATGCTGCAGGTAGGGATCCGTACGCACCAGTTCGGCAGGCAGCGCCACCGGCTCGTCCGCTGCCTGGTCCACCTGGTCCACCTGGTCCGCGCGGGCCACGAGATGATCGTTCGCCGCCGCGACGGACCCGGTCCAGGCCCCGGTCCGGATCTCGGTCTCGGCCTCGGTCCAAGTGATGCCCGCCGTCGCCTCCGGGCCCACCCCGAAGGCCGACCAGACGGCCCCCAGCTCGGCCTGGCCCGTTGTCTCGTTGCAGGAGATACCCACGTGGTCGTCGTCGACCAGCCGCAGGTTCA
Organism: Frankia sp. CoWAU3; assembly: GCF_977971855.1. Classification (NCBI taxonomy): domain Bacteria; kingdom Bacillati; phylum Actinomycetota; class Actinomycetes; order Frankiales; family Frankiaceae; genus Frankia; species Frankia sp. CoWAU3. Next base: position 2,763 of record NZ_CDWWXB010000216.1, read on the forward strand.
CGCCCCGCGCCAACGCGTCCGCAACCACCTGGGTGGCCCGGCCCGGCACCGCGGCGAGGACGGTGTCGAAGAACGCGTCGTGCACCACCGTCACACCGGCGGCGCGCAGGCCTTCGGCGAGGCGCACCGCGTGCCCGTGGATGCGACGCGCGATCCCGGCCAAGCCCTCCGGACCGTGGTAGACCGCGTACATGGAGGCGAGTACCGCGGGCAGCACCTGGGCCGTGCAGATGTTGCTCGTCGCCTTCTCCCGTCGGATGTGCTGCTCACGGGTCTGCAGGGTGAGCCGGTACGCGGGTGCGCCGTCCGCATCGACCGACACCCCGACGAGCCGCCCCGGCAGGGACCGTTCCAGCCCCTTGCGCACTGCGAGGTAGCCGGCGTGCGGGCCTCCGAAGGACAGCGGTAGTCCGAACCGCTGCGTGCTCCCCACCGCGATGTCCGCGCCGAGATCGCCAGGCGCCCGCAGCAGGGTCAGCGCCAGCGGATCGGCGGCGATCGTGACGACGATGCCGCGCTCCCTCGCCGATGCGATCACAGCACGCACATCCCGCAGGACGCCCGCCGGCCCGGGATAGGACAGCAGTAGGCCGAAGGTCGCATCCAGCTCCGCCGAGCCCACGGCCGTGAGTCCGGCTGCGAGATCCGCGACCACCACATTGATCCCCAGCGCCTCCGCCCTGGTCGCGACCACCGAGATGATCTGCGGGAGGGTGTCGGCATCGATGAGGAACGTCGCGCGGGAACCCTTCGCCGTCCGAAACGCGATCTGCATCGCCTCGGCCGCCGCGGTCGGCTCGTCCAGCAGGGAGGCTCCGGCCACCGCAAGGCCGGTCAAATCAGTGATCATCGTCTGGAAGTTGAGCAACGCTTCCAGGCGGCCCTGGGAGATCTCCGGCTGGTACGGCGTGTACGCCGTATACCACGCGGGGTTCTCCAGGACGTTGCGCTGGATGACTCCCGGCATCACCGCGGGATGGAATCCCAGCCCGATCATCGAGGAAACCGGTCGGTTCCTGCTACCGAACGCGCGTAGGGCCGCGAGCACCGCGGGCTCGCTCAGCGCCGCGGGAAGATCCAGATCATGGTCACGGATGCTTGCCGGGACGGCCGCGTCGGTGAGCGCGGCCAGTGATTCCACCCGCAGCGCATCCAGCATCTCCCGTTGGGATGACGGGTCCGGGCCGATATGCCGATCGGCGAACCGCGGGATGGCCGCAGCGGGCAGCCACCTCGCACCGTTCCTGCCCACCGCCTCGGCACTGCCCTGTCGCGGCGCCCCCGACCGCGCGTGCGACGACGCGGGACTGATCGTGGCGGTCGTGGCCGGTCCATCGGCGGTCGTGGCCGGTCCATCGGCGGTCGTGGCCGGTCCATCGGCGGTCGTGGCCGGTCCATCGGCGGTCGTGGCCGGTCCATCGGCATAGGGGGTGTCGTCGTACTCGGTGACGTCAGGCATGATGACTGCTCCGGAGGTCGGGCGACGACGGATCATGCCGGCGCCGCGGCGGGCCTCCCCCTCTGTCATTGACCTGAGAGCTTCACCAGCGCCGCCGCCGGCAGTCCGGGGAGCTGCGGGCGGGGAACGCGGCTTTCACCGTCGGCGGGACACCCCACGGCGTCCACTTTCCAGAGTTGCCTGACCCGGCGGTTGGGGGCCTGAGAGTTTATGGGGAGAGCTTGCTCCTTCGGCGTCCCGAACGGCGAGCGACCGGGACTCTCCCGCACGGGCGTGAGCGGCATCGGTATGGAGTTGTGGGACGGGGCACGGATGACCCGGGGATGCCTACCAGTAGCGAAGGATCGACTCCCGACTGGCGCCGGTCCCCTCGACGCCGGCTGCGTTCAGCCACGATTCCACTCCCCGAACACTAGCTGCGGGGGCCCCGCGGGCCAACCAGCGACCCCCACCGAAACCTGTCCGCAACATGAACACACGAACCCGTGGGGCCGTGGGCCCCGACCCCGGGCTCGCGGGCTCACGGGCTCACGGGCTCATCGTTCGTCCGCCATCCGATCCCGCGGGCGGTGGCAGCGGCCTCGGCGTCAAGGCCGCCCGCCGGTAGGCGATACGAGCGCGGATATCTATATATTTAGACACATGTCACAACTCTGCAAAAAATATCAAGAAGCATCAAGATTCCGAGATATGCTCCAAGACTGACGTCGAAAAACCGGCCACGCCCCCTGGAATGTCCTCCCGATGCTCTCCCGCCCGCGCGGACGACACCTACACAGATGAAATGCGAGGTATCGTCGGGTCGCCGGACTGCACGCGCATCATACGGTTCATCTGCACCATCCGACGCCGACGCCCGCCATGAAAGGTGCGGCCGGGCAGGCCGAACGCGGACACAGGCACGAGAGCGTCATCACACGAGCGGGATAGGAAGACGGCCAGTACGCCGTCATCGTCGACTACCCGGCAAAAAATCTCCATGACAATTGATCATGTGACAACCACCGCCCGGGGTTGGACCGGTGCGGCGTCTGGACTTAACCTACGGATGCCGGCTGCGCGAGCTTCATTGCACGAACTTTATTGTGCGGCGACTACTCTGGGCGATGGCAAGTAGGAGGAGAACTCCTCTTTCCGCCGTCCAACATCACGGGGAGGTAGAGCTCGATGCAGGGCCTTCGGTCACTGCTCAGAGGTCGATACGCCCTTATCCCGTCACTCCACACGCAGGGCACGGATGCGTATCCGCATCCCGGCAGCCCGGCGGTCACCGGGGTGCCAGCGGGGCAGGGCCGCGCAGAGATCACGCTACGTTGTGATCGGTGATGTTTTGTA
>NZ_CDWWXB010000217.1:0-5493 GCF_977971855.1 Frankia sp. CoWAU3
CGCAGGATCTGAAGGACCGACAGGTTAAACGACAAGCTGGGCCGCGGCGATCGGCCGGGCGGGCGAGATGATCACTAGCATCCCAGATAGTCCAGATAGTCCAGTTTCTCGGAAGGCAGTCGGATCTGCCAGCGGAACCGGGTGCATTACCACCATCACCAGCCCTCAGGATCGCCGGGAACACACGTCGCCGGGTTCAGGGAACGAAGAAGCACCAACGGACCAAAGGAGCATTCAACACGTAAACAATAAACCTCAGGGCCCGGATAATTCCACAACAAGCGTGGTATGGCCCTGATCCGCGCAGCGGAGCCGGGAGATCGGGCGGACGCCGGGGCCACGGCGGACCGGGCGTCCACGCCACGGCCGGGGCGGATCCGGCTGGCGGCCCGGGCGGCTCCTGCCGCCCACCGAAGGCCCGCCACCGTGGTGTTATCGTCCCCGGCATGTCTGACACGGCGGCATCCGCGGCGACCTCCACCGCGTCCACGGCTGCGGCTTCCACGGCTCCCCCCGCAGGATCGAGGCAGGCCCCGACACCCTCCGCTGCGACCCCGGAACCGGGTGGCGAGTCCCGGGCTGCGGCTTTGGGGACCGCGCCGCCGGCCGGCCCGTCCGGCCCGGTGCCGACGAGCGGAGCGGGCACGGCGAGCGGAGCGCAGGCGGCGGCCACTCCCCGCGAGCGAACCGCCATTCCCCGCGAGCGGACCAAGGAGGGTCCGCTGGTGCGCGCCCTGCCCTATTCCGGGTTCGGACTGTCGCGCTCGAAGACGCTGTTCCTCGCGCACCGCAAGGAGCCCGTCGACCCGGCTGGCTTCTACTCGCTGATCGCTGCGGACTCCGTGCGCCAGCTGATGCGGTACACATCCCTGACCGGCCAGCTCGTCCTCGACGTCGGCGGCGGCCCGGGTTACTTCCGCTCGGCCTTCCTCGACGCCGGCGCCCGGTACGTGTGGGTCGAGCCGGACGTCTCGGAGATGGAGGCCGGTGGCATCGAGGTTCCCGGCCGGGTCCGGGGCAGCGCCTTGGACCTGCCGTTCCTCTCCGGAAGCGTTGATCTCTGCTACACGTCAAACGTGCTCGAACACGTCCCCGACCCGTGGCGGATGTGCTCCGAGCTGGCCCGGGTGACCCGCCCTGGCGGGCTCATCTTCCTGAGCTACACGAACTGGCTGTCCCCCTGGGGGGGCCACGAGACCGCACCCTGGCACTATCTGGGTGGTGACCGGGCGGCGGCGAGGTTCGAACGCCGCAAGGGCAAGGCGCCGAAAAACATCTACGGCAAGACTCTATTTCCGGTGTCGGTGGCCGACACCCTCGCCTGGGCGAAGCGGCGGTCCGACGTCGAGATCCTCGACGCGATGCCGCGCTATCTGCCCGACTGGGCGAAGGTGATCATCAGGATTCCCGGTGCCCGCGAGATTGTGACCTGGAACCTCGCGATGGTGTTGCGCAAGCGCTGAGCCGCCGGGCCGCGCGAGTGTCGGTCCAGCGGCTCCGGCCCGGTGGCTCCGGCCCAGCGGCTCAGAGGAGTCGCAGCTGCTTGCCCGGTGCCGGCCGGCGCGGGCGGCGCCGCCCGCCCTCGGCCGGGACGCCCTCAGCCGGGACAGAGGACAGCAAAGCCAGCCTGATGTCCGCAAGAAACGGTGAGGGACGGGTCGTCACGACCGACCCGGCGCGCCGCCGGCTGGCCGCCGAGGTGAGGACCAACCGATGCCTGGCCCGGGTGACGCCGACGAAGAAGAGTCGGCGCTCCTCCGCCTCGGTGTCCTTCGTGCCGGCGTCGGCGGTTCCATCGGCGGTTCCGTTGACGCCACCACCCGGCGCCTCACCGCCCGGGGTCCCACCGCCCGGCGCCTCACCGGCCGGACCAAAGCGCATCGGCAGCAGCCCGTCCTCACAACCGACGATGATGACCAGGCCGTATTCCAGACCCTTGCTCGCGTGCAGGGTCAGCAGTGAGATCCGGTCCGCCCTCGGGTCCAGCCCGTCGACCTCGGCGGCGAGCGTGACCGACGTGAGGAAACCCGCCAGGTCGTTGCCGGCCGCTGCGGCGGCCGGTGCGAGCAGCTCCACCGCCAGGCGCAGCTCGGCCTCGGTCGGCACCCGTCCGCCGGAGAAGCCGGGAAACCCGTCGGACGGCACGGCGCCGAGCTCGCTTCTCCTCGCCTCGGCGAGATCGGTGGCCCGTGCCGCCGCGTCGCGCAGCAGACCCGACACCGGACGCGGGACGCCGGGACCCGAGGGATCCATGGTCGTCAGGTCCTGCAGCAGGGCGAGCAGGTCGGCGACCGCGGGAGCGTCCGCGAGCGGGAGATGAGAGCGCCGCTGGAACGGGAAACCGCGGGTGGCCAGCGCTTCCATGATCGGCTCGGCCTGGCGGGCGGTCCGGTAGAGCACGGCGATGTCCGCGAAGGAGAACCCCGCGTCGACCGATCCGTCCACCCCCGAGTCCAACGCGTGGAACGAGGTACCGCCGAGCGCCGCGTCGATCGTGTCGACGACGGCGATCGCCTCCTCGGCCTCACTGCGGTAGCGCCGCAGCAGCACCGGGCCATCGCCCTCGGCGCCCCGCACGGCGGTCAGGGTCCGGTCCGGGACCAGACTCGCGGGCGCGATCACATCGAGCGCCGTCCGCACGATGGTGCGGGTGGATCGGTAGCCGCGGGTCAGGGCGACCGGGCGGGCACTCGGGTAGTCCTGCTCGAACCGCAGGAAGAACCGGACGTCCGCACCCCGGAAGCTGTAGATAGCCTGGTCCGGGTCGCCGATCACGCACAGGTTGGCCGTGGGGGGACACAACAGCCCCAGCAGGCGGTACTGGAGTTCGTCGGTGTCCTGGTACTCGTCGACCCAGACGTGGCGCCACCGCCGCTGGTAGTGCTCGGCGAGATCCGGGGACGACCGCAACAGGGTCAGCGGCAGGGTGATCAGATCGTCGAGGTCGACCATGTCCCGATCGCGCAGGGCGGCGTCGTAACGGGCGAGCGCCCCAACCAGGTCATGGTGGCGGATCGCCTGGCCGAGCGCTCGGTGCCGCTTGAGCTCGGCGACACCGGCCGCCACCCGCCGGCGCGTTCGGGCGTCGCCCTCACCGTGCAGTGCCGCGGCGATTAGCTCCACGCGCACCGCGTCGTCCGCGACCTGGACCTGCGGGCCCCGGGCGAGTTTCGCGTGCTGCTCACGGATGATCGTAAGCCCGAGGCCGTGGAAGGTCGTCGCGAGCACCCGTCCCGCGGCGTCACCCAGCAGGCCGGCGAGCCGTTCGGCGAGCTCCCCGGCCGCACGCCGGGTGAAGGTGACCGCCAGGCACTCCCCGGCCGGCACCCCGTGCTCAGCGACCCGGTGTGCGATCGCGTGGACCAGCGTACGGGTCTTGCCCGTTCCCGGTCCGGCGAGGACGAGCAGCGGACCGGACAGGTGCGAGGCGGCCAGCCGTTGCTCGGGATCCAGCCCGTCAAGCACCGACGGGGTATCGCCGGAAACCGGCGTGAACAGCTGGCTGTCGGCCACCGCGGCATCCCCCGGCACCACCGCGGCATCGGGTGCCGGGCGCGCCCGCGCCGCGAGCGCCTCGTCGAGGGAGGGTCCCGCATCGATCCGGTCCTGCCCACCAGCCACGCCGGACCCCAGGTCGAACAGGGTGCCACCGTCCCGGGCGAGCTCCTGGGGTTCGAACAACCGGATGACGCCGTATTCGCCGTCGAACCCGGCCTGCCGGATCACCTCCCCGCGGCGCAGGCGACCGATTGCCTCGACCAGCTCCGGCGATCCGACCCCGGCGATGTCCGTGAGCGGTACGTCGCCGAGGATGTCGAGCTCCGGGCCCAGACGGGAGACCAACGACGTCACCTGGCCCGCGACCGCCTTGCTCTTCGGGCCCACGCCGAGAATCTCCCCGACGACCTCCGGCAACGGAACCAGCGAGGTGACGTCGGGCGCCGTGACGGGGCGGTGGCCGGGCCGCCGGTCGGCCAGCGCCTCGACCCGGTTGAGGACCCCGACGGTGAGGCCGCCGCCGCAGGTGGGGCAGCGTCCGCCGACCTCCCGGGTCTGGTCCGGCGTGAGGACCACCCCGCACTTGCGATGCCCGTCGAGGTGGTACTTGCCCTCTTCCGGGAAGAACTCGACGGTCCCCGCGAAGCCGTCCCCGCCGCGCAGCGCGGCCTCGATGGAGAAGTAGTCGAGGTCGCAGGTGAACGCCGTCGCCTCCCGGCCGAGCATCGGCGGGGAGTGGGCGTCAGAGTTGCTCACCAGCCGGTAGCGGTCGAGACCGGAGATCCGCCAGAACATCTCCGGGTCCGCCGAAAGCCCAGTCTCCAGGGCGAAGACCTCGTCGGCGAGGTCACCGTAGCAGTCCTCGACGGCGTCGAACCCGGACTTCGAACCGAGAACCGCGAACCAGGGCGTCCACACGTGCGCCGGGACCAGATAGCAGCCCGCCCCGCCACCAAGGGTGATCTCCAGCAGATCGCGGGAGTCCAGGCCCAGGATGGGACGCCCGTCCGCGGCGAGGTTGCCGATCCGAGCCAGCGCCGCCGTGATCCGTCCGGCGGCCTCCCTGTCGGGAGCGTAGAGAAGATGATGGACCTTACGGGTCCGGTCGCCCCTCTTGTAGATCGTCGAGATCTCACTAGAGATCATGAAGCGGGTCGCCGTCCGGCAGGAGGCCGGTAACGTGCGCAGCACCTCATGCTCAAGATCGGACCGCAGCCGGAACAGGCCGGGCTCGGCCGGAACCAGCTTCGTCGCGATCTCCTGAGACCAGGCCGGATAGGTGAAGTCGCCGGTGCCGACGACGGCGATGCCCTTGCGTGCCGCCCACCAGGCCAGGTGCTCCAGATCGCAGTCACGACTGCAGGCACGCGAGTACCGGGAATGAATGTGCACATCAGCGTAGAACCGTGACCTCACGGATGCGTATGTTGTCGCACCCGCCTCACCATGCCGCCGGCGGCACGCCGCAACTTCACCCGCAACCTCACCCGAACCCGAACCCGAACCCGAACCCGCACCCGCACCCGCACCCGCACCCGCACCCGCACCCCGCGGACGGGCTACCCCCTCCTGTCGCTCCGCCGGAGGAGGGCACGTCATTATGCGTAGGATGCCGGCATCCTGCCGATCTCGCGGACGGGGCGTCACAGATCGGTGGTGCCACGGATCGGGAGAACAGCGCCGACGGGAGGAAAGTCGCGTGTCGACAACCGACGGACGGCGTTTCCCTCCCGGTGCGGGCGCCGGGATCTCCAGAGCGAGGTCCTGATGACGACGCAGACCGCCGGCCCCGAGCGGCATGCCGCCCTCGCGGACCGCTGTCACCGGCTGGTGCGGTTCCTCCATGAGGTCGCGGCGGCCCGGTCGGGCCGGATCCGGACCATCGAGGAGCATCCGCTCACGGTGTGGCTCGCCGACATCCCGGCCGGCGTGCCGCTGTCCGAGCACGCCGGGGCCGGCGAGGTGCTGCTGACCGCCCCCGCCGCCACCGTCCTG
>NZ_CDWWXB010000218.1:0-2976 GCF_977971855.1 Frankia sp. CoWAU3
CACCCAATTCCTTCCCGGTCAGCTCCTCGACAACACCGCACCACGCGGCACCCGCGTCCCCGACCACGTCATCGGCGACGTCGTGGAACTCTTCGGGCAGCTCGGCCTCGTCCCGCGCGAACGCCTGCCGCAATCGCCGCCAGGCTGGCCGGCGGACGGGCGGACCGCCGACTTCGCCCGCCGCCTGTCCGCTGTCACCGCAGGCGTGCATTCCCGGTTCCTCCCCGACTTCGGCGATCTGTACGCCGAGTTCGGCATCCCCATCGACGCGCTCACCGAGATCAACAGTCGATGGACGACGCTGCACCCGCGGCCTTTCCGCCTTCTCCACACCGACATCCACCGCAAGAACATCATCATCTCGGATGGCCGAGCCTACTTCCTCGACTGGGAACTCGCCCTCTGGGGCGATCCGGTCTATGATCTTGCGGTCCACCTGCACAAGATGAGCTACCAGCCCGACGAGTCAGCCGCACTCGTCCATGGGTGGACCTCCGTTGTCAACGGTCCGGCCACCGAGGGATGGCAGTCAGACCTCGACACCTACCTCTCCCACGAACGGGTGAAGTCCGCCATCGTCGACACCGTCCGCTACACAAAAATCATCACCGAGGGAAACCTCAGCCGCGATGACACACATGCATTCATCGACAAGCTCGTCGGGAAACTCGCCGCCGCGCACGCCGTACTCAGCAACCGAGTTACCATCGACCACGAGGCCGCCGCAGCCCTCATACAGCAGTGGGCCGGCAGACGCCGATAGCCAGAGCCCAGCAAGAACGGCCGGGTGTCCGCGCGGATCGACATCAGTGGAGTCCACGGACGTGGTGGACATCGCGTGGCGGCCGAGTTTTGGGGAACCAGTCACGGTTCAGGACCGCAGACCGTACTCTGCTCCCCCAAATTCGCCGACCTGGCGCGCCGAGCCGAGTTGCTCCCCGAGCTGGACAAGTCCCTCGCCGCCAAAAAGTCCACCGGACCCCGTAAAACCTTGCGATCCCGCGTAACTCCGTGAACGCGCGAATCTCTGCTACGGCTGGGTTTCCCGCCGGTCGGCACGGAACTGGTCGATGACCACGGTGAACTGGCCGTTGACCGTGACATCGGTAATGCCGGAGAACAAGGCGCCGGTTCCCGGCAGCGCCACGACCGTACGGACACAGACGACGAACGACGCGCCCGGCTCCAGGGTTGCCGCGCCGTCTCCGGGATCCCCCGCACCACAGTCGGCGCCCTCGGGAGCGAACCGGGCCTGTGGCGCGCCGGGGACGCCCTGGTCGGCGAGGGCGAGCTGCGCGGCGAGCCGCGCCCGGTCCAAGCCCTGCGTCTCACTGTCCGCGGTGGCGAACGCCCGCCCGGCCTCCCGGGCGGCCTGGGTCACCCCGAACGCCGCGCGCTGCACCGCGAAGACGCACAGGAACAGGTAGACGAACGGGATGAGCAGCACGACGGACAATCCAACGAATTCGATCATCGCCGAACCGTCGTCGGCCCTTGTCGCCCGGCCTGCCTGTCCGGGCCCGACAACGCGGCCTATGCGACCGACGCAGCGCACGAAAGCCACACAACCTGTCCTGATCATCAGGATCGCCCGCGGCAGGGAGTGCAGGATCGCCCTCGCGACCCGATCTCCCGCCACGCCACCCCTCGTCACGGCAGTTCCTTGAGCGCATGGCCCTTCACCGTGATCGTGATGCCGTCGCCCAGCGGGACCAGGACGAGCGGCACGGCAACCCGGCAGGTGACCTCCGCGAGCGGCGTGCCACCCGGCCCGTCGACCTGCGCCCCGGTGCAGACGGCGTCGGACCGTCCCGGGATGGTCCGCGCGATGAGGGTCTGGGCGTAGGGACCGCCCTCGCTCGCCGGCACGCCGAGGTTGGCCGCGTGCCTGGCTCCCTCCGCGGCGTCCGCCGCGAGCGTGTTGCGGATGTGCAGCACCAGGCCGACCTGGATGATCCCCAGGATCAGGAAGAGCAACAACGTCCCCACCAGGATGAACTCGACGACGGCCGATCCGCCGTCAGCCGCGTCCGAGGCGTCATCCTCGACGCCGTCCTCGACCGCGTCCGGTCGGTGCCCGGTTCCCCTGGGGCCGCCGTCGATCCCGTCCGGCCCCGCGGCGGCCGCGAGCTCAGCCGCCACCGCCGATACCCGACACCGAGTTGATGGCCGAGGTGAACAGGTTCTGCAGAGCGGGCGTCGCCAGGGTGGCGATCGCGACCACCAGCGCCGCCGTCATGACGGTTATCATGACCCAGCCAGGGACGTCCCCCCGGTCGCGATCATGGCGGCTGCCCGCTGCGACGGCTGACCGCCAGGCCCGCCATCTCGCTTTCACGGCCTGCCCTGTTCGTCCCATGTCTCCTCCTTCAGGCTGGCTGATCCGACCTCGCCGGACGGGCGTGTCCACCCCGCGGGCGGCCACCTGCGCGCCCCCGGGCACTCACTGCGCGATCACGGTGAAACTCACCAGGGCCGGGTAGAAGGCAAAGATCACGGTCGTCGGCAGGACGAGGAACACGACCGGGATCATCATCGCGATCTCCTTGCGGCCACCGGCCTCCAGCAGCTGCCGCTTGCCCGCCTCACGCGCGTCGACGGCCTGCGCGCGCAGGATGTCCGCCAGCGGCGTCCCCCGTTCGATCGCGACCGCCATCCCGTCGACGAACCGCACCAGGGGCGCCAACGCCGTGCGCGCCGCGATGCCCTCCAACGCCTGCACGAGGGTGGCCCCGGCGCGGGCGTCGGCCAGCGCAAGCCGCAGCTCGCGCCCAAGCTCGCCGTGGGTCAACCGGCTGACCCGCTCCAGCGCCCCGATGGCCGACTCCCCCGCGGTCACCGCGAGCGCCAGCAGCTCCGCGATCGTCGGGAACTCCAGCAGCATCCGGTCCTCGCGCTCGGAGATCGCCCGCGACAGCCAGTAGTCCCGGGCCACCACCCCACCGGCCGTGCCAGCGACGATCAAGGCGACACTGA
>NZ_CDWWXB010000218.1:3161-5674 GCF_977971855.1 Frankia sp. CoWAU3
TCAGCCGGCGTTGCAGGACGGCCCGGCCCCCCAGGAAACGGTCGAGTCGACCGGCGGCGTCCGCGAGTAACGGGCGCGCGAGCGCCTCGACCGCGGCGAGGCCCGGCCGCAGCACCCCCCGCGGCCGGTCGTCGAGCAGCCTCGAGGGTGTGGGGGTGTCCCGCAGGTAGGGATCGATTCGGTCAGCGAGGTGGATGCGCCGGGCCCGGGGGGAGCGGTAGACGATGATGACCAGGCCCAGCCCGACGAGGAACCCGATCAGCGCACCGCTGGCGACCGTGGTCATAATCCCGCCCCCCGGCCGGCTACCGCTCCCCCGCGCAGCACCCGGCCCTCCTCCGGCAACCGGCCGATCCGCTTCATGAGCAGGTAGGCGAGGGCCGACACGGCGCCGCCCACCACGAGCACCAGGACCCCGGTCGGGCTGTCGTAGGCCCGCACGTTCTGCCCCCGGGTGGCCAGCAGGAGCAGCACGATCCAGGGGGCGGCGAGCGCGAGTCGGGCGGCGTTCACCGTCCAACTCTGCCGCGTCTCAAGCTCGGCGCGGGTGCGGGCGTCCTCCCGCAGGAAGGTGGACAGCGTGCGCAACAGCCGGCCGAGGTCGGTCCCGCCGACCTCCCGGGCCATCCGCAGCGACTCGATGATGCGGTCGGCCACCGGATCGGCGAGCTCGTCGGCGAGGCGGTCCAGGCAGGCCGAGAACGACCCGGTGGCGCTGTAGTCCTCGCCGAACCGGGTGAAGGCCGGTCGCAGCTGCACCGGCCCCCGCACCCCCACCGCGGCCAGGCCCTCGGGCAGCGACATCCCGGCCCGCACCGCGCTGGACAGGTTGTCGACGACGTCCGGCCACAGCTCCCGCAGATCATGCCTGCGGGCATGCCGCCGGCGGACCACGAGGGCTCGGGGCAGCAGACTCGCAAACACGACGAAGGCGCCGGCCAGCGACACGGTCTCGGTGAATGCCAGGACGACCAGGCCGACCAACAGGCCCAGACCCAGGCTAATCATGACGAACTGGCGAGGGGTCACGCCGCGGATGCCCGCCTGGGCGAGCAGGTCGCTCGTCGACCGTTCCCAGCGCGCCGTCGCCGACCAGGCCGGGAACCGCGGCCGGCCGCTGGTGACGATAAGGAACAGACCCAGACCGAACAGCAGGCCGAGGAAGGTGCCCGTCAGCGCTCCACGGCGATCTCGGGCCAGCCCCCGCCAGGCCGATGATGATGGTAATCATGGTCGCTCTGGGCCAGCAGGGCGGGCAGGTCGTAGCCGGCGCGGGCGAACCGTTCGGGATGTGGCGGGAAGCCGTCGGCGCGGACCAGTCCGTCCGCGCGCGAGCGGTAGATCTGGGCAATCTCGATGACATCCCCCTCCGTCCGGCCGGGCAGCGCGACGACCTCGGTGACGCGGCGCCGGCCCGAGACGTCCTTCTCCAGATGGACGACGAGGTCCACGCTGGCGGCGACGGTGGGCACCACGAAGGCGTGGCTGACGTTCTCGCCGGCGAGCAGGGGCAGGGTGCACAGCTTCGTCACGGCCTCGCGAGCCGAGTTCGCGTGCAGGCTGCACATACCGGGCAGCCCGGAGTTGAGCGCGATCAGCAGGTCGAGCGCCTCCTCTTGGCGAACCTCGCCGACCAGGAGCCGGTCCGGGCGCATCCGCAGGGCCTCCTTGACCAGCCTGCGCAGCCGGATTTCCCCGCTGCCCTCCAGGTTGGCCTGCCGGGTCTGCATCGCCACCCAGTCGGCGGCCCGCAGCTTCAGCTCGAACACCTCCTCGCAGCTGATCACCCGTTCCCGGGCCGGGATGGCCGAGCCGAGACAGTTGAGCATGGTCGTCTTGCCGGCCTGGGTGCCGCCCGCAACGATGATGTTGAGGCCGGCGACGACGGCGGCGTCCAGAAAGGCGGCCGCTGCCAGCGTGATCGTCCCGAGACCGACCAGTTCGTCCAGGCTCGACGCGGACAGCACAAACTTACGGATGTTGATCGACCAGTGCACCCGGGTGACATCGGGGATGACCACGTGCAGCCGGGAACCATCCGGAAGCATGGCGTCGACGAACGGGGTCGAGAGATCCACCCGCCGGCCCGAGGACTTCAGCATCCGCTCGACGAGGTCCTGGACCTGATCGGCGGTCAGAATGGTCGTCGTCAGCTCGCTGCGACCGGCCCGGGCGACGAATACCCGGCCCGGCTCGTTGATCCAGACCTCCTCCACAGTCGGGTCGTCGAGGTGGCGTTGCAGCGGCCCGAACCCGGCAACCGCGTCATAGACCAGCCGGGCGGTGACGTCCCGGTCGACGACCGGGGGAAGGTCACTGACGAGGGCCCGTTCCTCATAGTCGGCGAGCACCTCGTGAACGAGCTGACGCACCTGCGCCGGGTCCCGCACGGGATCGAGAGAACGCCGCCGGACGAGCTCTCTGAGGTGAGGATTTCCGGTGTGGGCTGGGTCGGTTGCAGGCGTGGCTGACCGCGCCTGCAACCGACCCAGCCCACACCGGAAATCCTCACC
>NZ_CDWWXB010000219.1:0-3216 GCF_977971855.1 Frankia sp. CoWAU3
CACCCAACGGACTATGGGTAACGCCAGCTCACGTGAGGTAATGTCCGGGCTGGAACAAACCCCCGTCCGGGGGCGCTACCGGGTGGTACCGGGCCGATGACCGGGGACTGGACCGGGGATCTATCGGAACAGAAGACGGGGCGGGCTTCGCAGTCCGGTGCTGTCGTGGCACTGTAGAAACCGCGATGACGACATCAATCCCCCGCCGGTTCACCGCCAGGACCCAGGCCGCGCTCGCCGTTGAACGTCTGGCGGCCGAGGCGTCACGCCGGCTCGGCCGTGGTTCCGGCGAGATGATCGGTGGCAAGCTCGCGCTGCGGGTATCCCCGGCGGCGCTCGCCGAGGTCGGCTCCCACCGGATGACCGCCTGCGTGTCGGGCACCAACGGCAAGACCACCACCACGAGGCTGCTTGCCCGGGCCCTGGGCACCCTGGGGCCGGTCAAGTCGAACAGCGGCGGGGCGAACATGGCGCCCGGGGTGCTGGCCGCGCTGTCCCGGCCGCCGTTTGACGCGGCGGCGGCTCTCGAGGTGGACGAGATCTGGCTGTCGAAGGTGACCAGGGAGATCTCGCCGCGGGTGGTCCTGCTGCTGAACATCAGCCGTGACCAGCTCGACCGGTCCAACGAGACGCGGCGCATCGCCGCCATGTGGCGCGAGCTCGGCTCGGAGCTGCGCGACACGACGGTGGTCGCGAACGTCGATGATCCCCTGGTGGCCTGGGCGGCGGCGGGCTGGCACCGGCAGGTCTGGGTGTCGGCGGGGCAGAACTGGACGGCGGACGCGATGGTCTGCCCGCAGTGCGCCCGGCTGCTGTACCGCAACAGCAGCGGCTGGTGGTCCGAGTGCGGGCTGGCCAGGCCCGAGCCGATCGTCGCGGTCACCGGCTCCCGGGAACTGTTCTGGTACGGCCGCACCATCGAGGCCCGGCTCGATCTGCCCGGACGGGTGAACCTCGGCAACGCGGCGATGGCCGCCGCCGCAGCCCGGGAGTTCGGCATCGAGATCGAGGATGCGCTTGCGGCCATGACCGGCCTGGGCGATGTGCAGGGTCGCTATCAGGAGGTGGCGCTCGGCGAGGAGGGCCATCGAGGCCGGTTGCTGCTGGCGAAGAACCCCGCTGGCTGGGTGGAGATGATGGAGCTGTTGGCGGACGCGCCGCCGCGGCCTGTCGTCATCGACTTCAACTCCCAGACCGCTGACGGGCGGGATCCGTCCTGGATCTGGGACGTGCCGTTCGAACGGCTCGCCGGCCGGCAGGTGCTGGTCACCGGGGAGCGCAAGGAGGACATGAGCGTTCGGCTGGCCTATGCGGAGGTGCCGCACAGCGTGTATGCCAGCGCGCAGGACGCGGCCCTGGCCGCCAACGAGAAGGTGGTCGACGTCGTCGCCAACTACACGGCGTTCCGCGATCTGCTGGTGAGGTCCACGCAGTGAGGTTGTGCACGTGGCGAGGTTGTGCACGTGGCGAGGTTGTGCGCGAGATGAGGGGATCCACGCGATGACGGGCGGCTCTGCGACCAGGATCGCGCTGATCTACCCCGAGCTGCTTGGTACCTACGGCGACGGCGGTAACGCGATCGTGCTGTCCCAGCGCCTGCGCTGGCGTGGTTTGCCGGTTGAGGTGGTGAACGTTCCTGCGGGGTCGGCGGTGCCCGAAAGCTGTGATATCTACCTGCTCGGCGGCGGCGAGGACGCACCGCAGGTCCTCGCCGCGGACGGCATCCGGCAGAACCGGGCGATCCGGCGAGCGGTGAGCTCGGGAGCGGCGGTGCTCGCCGTGTGCGCCGGCTACCAGGTGATCGGCGCGACCTTCCCATCCGGTGGGGAGATCCACGGGGGGCTGAATCTCGTCGACGTGGAGACCCGTCGCTCCTTCGGCCCGTCGGACGCGCCGCCGGCGCGTGCGGTCGGGGACATCGTGGTGGAACCGGACGCACGGCTCGGCCTGCCCACCCTGTACGGGTATGAGAATCACGCCGGGCGGACGAGGCGGTTGCCCGACGCGAGCGGCATCCCGCTCGGTACGGTCCGGCTCGGGATCGGTGACGGTGACGGCGGAACGGACGGCATCGTGGATGGCCGGGTCATCGGCACCTACCTGCACGGGCCGGTGCTCGCGCAGAACCCCGCCCTCGCCGATCTCCTGCTCAGCTGGGTCCATGGTCCGCTGCCGCCGTTGGACGCGCCCCGCGAGGTGGAGGTGCTGCGCCAGGTCCGGCGCCGCGCGTTGGCCGTCACCTGACGCGTCCCCTGGCGTTTTTTTTGGGGGGGACAAGGCGGACAGGCCCCGGTCTGACCCCGGTCTTGTCGTCATCTGCTGCCAGGTTTGCGGCGTTTCCCGGCCAGCGGTGTGGTTCGGTTGGACCGTGGTGTCGAATCCCCTCGCCGGATGGTGGGGCAAAAACAAGAGAACCGTGCTCATCGTCGGTGTCGTGATCGTGGTCGCCTGGGGCTACCTCGGGACCCGTGACCGCCCGAAGACCCAGCGGGTCAGCCTGCCCGGCGACTACGCGTCGGCGGGCCGCGAGCTGCTCGTCCATGCCCCGTCCGATCCCGCCAACCCGCTTCCGCTGGTGTTGATCCTGCACGACGACAACGCGGACGCGAAGTCACTTGACCGGCAGAGTGACGCCGGCAAGCTCGCGAACTCCCGCGACTTCGCGGTGGCCTTCCCGGAAGCCGTGGGCGGCACGTGGCGGATCGACGGACCCGAGGGGGCGGACGTGCGCTATCTGCGCGACGTGGTCCGCTTCGTCTCCACGAAACGGACCAAGGTGGATCCGAACCGGGTCTACGTGTGGGGGATCGGCGAGGGTGCCCGGCTGGCCCTGACCGCCGCCTGCGCCCCGGGTAAGCCGGAGTTCGCCGCGGTCGGCGTCGTCGGGCAGTTCGACCCGGAGCCCGGGCCGACCTGCCAGGACCGTGTCCCGGAGGGCCGGGCCCCGGAGGCCTCCTGGGACCGGAAGGTCAGCGAGACCCTGTGGAAGTTCTCGTCTGTTCACCGGCTGGGGGCCTGACCGCGGCGCCCGCGAGCGGGCCGGGCGGTTTCCGCACCGGGCAGAGACCGAGGGCTGAAGTCCGCCGATGCCGCCGGGAGGGGGGTAGCGGCATCGGCGGACCTGGTCGGCCGGGGCCCGAGGCCCGCCGGCCTTCCCGTGCGGATGGGGGGGGGAATCCGAGGGAAGGCCGGCGGAATCGGGGGCCTTCCGGCCGG
>NZ_CDWWXB010000219.1:3649-4682 GCF_977971855.1 Frankia sp. CoWAU3
CCGGCTCCGACCGGCCGCTAGAGGATCCGACCTACGTAGTAGGAGGTGGTATAGATCTTCTTGAGCGACACGACGTCGCCGGTGTGCGGCGCCGCCCACATCATGCCGTCGCCCGCGTAGATGCCGACGTGATAAATGTTCCCGGGTGTCCCGAAGAAGATCAGGTCGCCGGGCTGTTTGTTGTACTGCGACACCCGGGTGGCGGCGGCGAACTGGGCGTCGGTCGTCCGCGGCACGCTTCTGCCGAGCTGCTTGAAGATGTACTGGATGAGGCCGGAGCAGTCGAACGAGCTCGGGCCCTCCGCACCGTAGACGTAGGGCTTGCCGGCCTGCAGGGAGGCCAGGTAGACGGCCTTCTCCCCGAGGGAGCTCGACGGGACCGGAACCGACGCCTGGTCCGCGGCGTCCCCTGTCGTGAGGAGATCCGACCGGGCGGCGTTGCGGACGGGCCGGGGGGTGGGCGCCGGCCGTACGCGCAGGGTGGCGTCGTTCGCCGAGCGGGCGGACTGTAGGGCGTCCGTGCCGTCGAAGACCGCGGTGACGTTCGTGGTGGTGAGCACTCGGGCCGTGTAGGAGGCGTAGCCTTGGGCGTTGGTGTAAAGGTGCTGGAAGGTGGCCCACCCGGTGGGGAGCTTCACCTGCACCTTGACCAGCTGGTTCGCCAGCGGTTCGTGGGTCTGCTCGTTGTAGAGCGAGAAGCCGATGTCGATCGGCTGGTCCGCGCTGACGCTCACGTCGGGGTTGGTCACTCGGAGACCGACCTGAACCTTGCCGGCCAGGGGCGGGGCGTCGACACCGCCCGTCGAGCCGAGCAGGGAGGTGGAGCCGTGGGTGCTGACCGCTGCGGCGGCGATGCTGCCCCCCAGGGCGGCCTGGGAGCCGATCTGCGCGGCAAGGGTGATCGGAGCGGTGTTCGGCTGCTCGTCCTTCGCGGCGTCGGCGTTGATGTCGGTGGCGCAGCCGGCGAGAGCCACTCCGGAGACCGCGACGGTCCCGGTGGTCACGGCGGCGAAGGCGCGGGCCCGGGCCCGGG
>NZ_CDWWXB010000219.1:4783-6004 GCF_977971855.1 Frankia sp. CoWAU3
CCCGGCTGCGGGCGGCCGGAGGCGCGGAGGGTGCGCGGTGACGGCCGAGACTGGCGCCTCGCGTTTCTTCGTCGAGCTGCACGCTTTGCGCGGACAACGGTGTATTCCTTCCCGTACGCCTGCGAAGTGAGCTGTCGGGTTCGGGCTGGGCTGCCCGGCTCTCGCGTGACCTTCACGCGTCGAGCTTCACCCCTAGGTCAACACCGCGGATCGGTGCCGGCCGGTGGAGGTGGGTCCCCCGCTCCTGCCCCTGATGACGACTCGGAGGGGACACCGGGGCCGGGGGCAGGACTCGGCGTTCGGCCCGGTGTTGTCGTGACGTCGGCGTGAGACTAGTCCACTTGGATGGGGTGGGTAAACACTAGTCCTTCCCAACTACGGCGAGTGCGCGTTGAAGTTCCCGTCGCGCGACGTCGGCGGCCCGCGCGGTCGGCCGGGCTGACCGGGCGGGCCGAAAGCCCTTCGCGCCCCGGTTGTCCTGCTGGTTTTTCGTTGCGTGGGGGGTCCGCGGCGGCGGCCGGTCCGGGTGAGAGCGCGGGCGGGCGGGTAGCCCTCCCGCGGCCCGCTGGCGGCTTTTGACTACTTAAAGTAGTCGACGGGTGAGGCCGGGTGTGCACCCCCCTAAGCGGGACCGGGAGCCGCGGCGGGTGAGGAATCCCGCCGCATCGAGCACTTGGAGCTCGACCGCGAGCTCGTGGACCTCACGGGGCAGCGAGCGGTGGTGCGCCAGCGCCTCGACCGCGGCGCGGGCGTGGTCGGCGAGCTCGTTGAGGGCGTGCTGGCGCTGGCGCATCCGAGCCCGCTCCTCCTGGATGGTCCGGACCGTGTCCTCCTGCCACCGGCGGGTCCGGATGAGATGCTCGCTGGCGTCGGCGGCCTGCCGCTCGGCATCCTCCAACCGGTTGAGGAGCGCGTCGAGGGCCTCCAGGCGGCCGGCGAGCTCCGCGATGAGATCGCCCCGATCGGGCAGGATGGCCGTTTTACGACTCTTGGGGTCAGACGAGGTCATGGAGTCCCCTGAGGGGTGGGGGGTCGGCGGGGACCGCGCCGAGCGGCTGGCGCGAGACCCGGTTGCTCCGACACGGTTGGTAACGGTAACCGACGTGGCGGGCCAGGGGTAACCCATCGTACGGATACGTCGCGTCAGCCAACTTATAGTAAAAAGGGACTATGGATCTGCCGTCATTGTCGTGGTCTATACGCGCCTAGCATGCAGGTCGG
>NZ_CDWWXB010000220.1:0-5468 GCF_977971855.1 Frankia sp. CoWAU3
ACATGACGAGGGGATCGAAAAGGCGCAGCATGCGAGCCTGATCCCCGAGTGCGCCCGGCAGGGATCGAACCTGCGACCTGGTGCTTAGAAGGCACTCGCTCTATCCACTGAGCTACGGGCGCGCTTGCAGGGGATGGGCCCACCGGGGAGCTACAACAGGGTAGCAAGGTTCGACCAGGCATCGAACACGCGGGGACGCGCCGTCTCCTGGGAAGGTCAAGCTCCTGGGAAGGCCGAGGTACGACGCTGAGGCGTCCGTGGCAGGTGGGCAGACGGGATGCGTCGCGGACCGGCGTGGGGTCCGAGCGTCGGCGTGCCGGTGCGCGTGGGTCCGTGGATGCGTGGCCTGTGGGCGAACCCTCGTTATCCACAGGCGACCAACCGAGGGTTTCCGAAGTCGCCGTGACGGCTCACTGTGGGAGAGGCCGTTCGCGGCCAGCCCGGCGGATCCGTCCCTGACCCGAGGAGCACGCCATGC
The DNA here is from genome assembly GCF_977971855.1 of Frankia sp. CoWAU3. Taxonomy (NCBI): domain Bacteria; kingdom Bacillati; phylum Actinomycetota; class Actinomycetes; order Frankiales; family Frankiaceae; genus Frankia; species Frankia sp. CoWAU3. The sequence continues at coordinate 479 of NZ_CDWWXB010000220.1, forward strand.
TCGAGACGACCATCACGCTTGTCGGCAACCTGGTCGACGATCCGGATCATCGGATGACGGCCAACGGTGCGTCGATATGCACCTTCCGCCTCGCATCGATGCCCCGCCGGTTTGATCGTTCCGAGAGCCGCTGGGTCGACGGAACCACGCTGTTCCTGCGGGTCTCCTGCTGGCGCCAGCTCGCGGACAACGTCGCTGCCAGCCTCGTCCGGGGTGATCGCGCGCTCGTCTACGGCAGGCTGCGGCAGCGGTCGTTCGAGACGGGCGAAGGGGAACGGCGGGTTACCTACGAGATCGACGCGGATGCGGTCGGAACCGAGCTCACCTGGCATGCGGCTCGCTCGGAGCGACTTGCCCGTCGCCCGGGCTCCGCGGTGGTGGCGGCGGCCGCGACGGATGTTCCCAGTGATCCGTCCGCTCTGGTGGGATCCGAGCACGGCGCTCTGGCCGGCTTCCCGGTCGCCGGTGCGGATGCGGATGCGGCCGGAGCGGCATCCGCCGCGACGGCCATGGCGTCGATGGCCGAGGGACCGCCGGAGGGTTCCGGGCGGCTCCAAGGCGCGGGTGCGGCGCCCGGCGAACCGCGCCCGTCCGCGGTGACGGTCGGCGATTCCCCCTGGCAGTCGTTTCCCTCCTCCCATGACCTGTCCTGACCGTCCAGCCGATGGTGGGGACCTGGAGGGCGAGTCGGACCGACCTGCGTCCGCTGCGGCCGAGGGCGCTGGGTACCGTGCCGTGGATGAGCAGCCGGCACGAGATGGGGCAGACGGGGCCTGTCTCCGTCGAACCCGGGACAGAGCCGCAGGCGCCCTTCGACGTCATCGATGCGCAGGTTGTCGTGAGTCCCGGCTTGGAGAGTGGCCTTGCGCACGGGACACCCGGATCGGTGGTCGCCGCCGTGCCCAGGGGTGACGCCGTGCCCAGGGGTAACACTGGGCTCGGGGGTGACGCCGAGCCCCGGAACGACACGCCGCGGTCCCGGCCGGACGGAGAACAACCGCCGGCCGGGCCGCCGGCTTCCGACGCCGCTCGCGGTCGGCGGACTCCCGTCCAGCGGCTGCGCGTTCGTCTCGCGAGCATCTCGGGGCCCGCTCGGTACGTGATGGTGCTCGCCGTTCTGAGCACGGCGGTCGCCGTCGTCCTCCGGCACACCGTGTTCCCGTTCCTGTCGGTCAACAACGACGAGGGCATCTACCTCCTGCATGCCAGGACCCTCGCCGAGGGCCGCCTGTTCCCGCCCGCCCCGGACCCGGCACGGTCCTACCTGCCGTGGCTGGGAACCGTTGTCGGCGATCACTACGTGTTGAAGTACACGCCCTTCGTACCCGCGATCTTCGCAATCGGCATCGTGCTGACGGGAAGCATCGATCCGGTGCTTGCAATGATCGTCATGGCGGCGGTCGTCGTCACCTACCTGCTGGGCGTCGAGCTGTTCGGTAACCGGCGGACCGCGGCGTTGGCGGCGACCCTGCTCGCCCTCTCCCCGCTGGTGATCCTGCAGAGCGCGATGGTGCTGAGCTACCTGCTGACCCTGGTGCTGCTGCAGGTGACCGTTCTGGGAGTGTTGCGGGGACGGCGCCGCCGACGGGCGGCACCGGTGGTCGTCGCGGGCCTCGCCCTCGGCGTGGCGGCGGCGGTGCGGCCGTACGACGTCGTCCTGCTCCTGGCTCCGCTCGCGATCTGGCTGCTCCTGACCTCCACGGGCGGGCGCTGGTGGCTGGGCTGGTGGCTGCTTTGCGGGCTCGCCGCGCCCGTGGCGCTTGTCCTGCTCAGCAACGCCGCTGCCACCGGTGACCCGTTGCGGCTGCCGTTCACGCTCCTCGAACCCGACGACAAGCTCGGCTTCGGGGTGCGCAAGCTGTATCCCGGCGACGGCAGGCACGACTTCGGCTTGCTCGAAGGGCTGCGGTCGGTCGGCGACCACCTGTGGCTGTTCGGCGGCTGGGCCTGCGGGGGAGTGGTGCTGGCCGGCTGCGCGATCGTCGTGGCGGCTCGGCGGCAGCTGTCCGCACCCGCCGCGCTCCTGGGTGCGGGTGGGCTGCTCTTCCTGGGCGGATACGTCGGCTTCTGGGGCGCGTGGAACGCGGCCGAGTTGTGGGGCGGCATCCGCTACGTCGGCCCTTTCTACCTGGTCCCGGTGCTCATCCCGCTCGTCCACCTCGGCGCGGAGGGCCTGGTCAGGGCCGGCGAAGCCGTCTTCGCCCGCGGGCGAAGACTCGGGCTCATCGCCGTCGCGGGGACCGGCGCCGCCATCCTGGCGCTCACGGCCGTCGTCCTGGTCGGGGCGGTGCGCGCCAACCTCACGCTCACCGGGCACGACCGTGACCTCAGCGCGATGCTGGATCGGCTGCCGGGCAATCCGCTCGTGTTCGTCGCGGCGAACCCGCCGTTTCTCGGGCATCCCACTCCGGTGACCGCGAACGGGCCGAAGCTCGAAGATCCTGTGCTGTTCGCCGTGTCGCGGGGGGTCGACGATCTCATCGTGGCCGCTGACCACGCGGACCGCCCGGCCTATCTGCTCCGCCTGGCATCGGCCTACGACCGCTCACCCGCCTCGCCCTCCACCGCGCGGGTCGAACGGCTGGCGGTCAGGAGCGGCAGGCGGGTGGCGGTGACCCTGAGAGTGGATGCCGCGCCCGCGGGCGCCCGTTCCGCCCGCGTCGTGCTCACCGAGGGTGTCCGCCGCCTGTCGATTCCGGTCCATCCGCGGATCCCCACCTCGATGATCCTCACCGTCGACGCGGACGGCCTCGATACCACCGATATCATCAGTATCACCAGTATTGCCAACATCGCTGGCGGCATGGACAGCACCGGAATCGTGACTGACCGCAACGACTCCGGTCGGTCCCGGGTGCATTCCGGATCCCTCGGCCGTCCGTCGGCGAGCACCGTGCGGGACGGTCGGGGCACCTCCATCACCGTGGCCTACTACGCGACGAGCCCTTCCGGACGGGAACATTTCCTCGATCAGCAGGTGTTGCCCGTGCGGCTGGCCGCACGGGACGGTTCCCGGTCGGACGGTTCCAAGCCGGACGGTTCCCGGCCGGCTGCCGGCCCGCCGGTCACCGTGCTCGGATCCCTCGGGGAGGTCGATGAGGTCGGGGAGGGACGTCGGCCGCCGCTGCGCATCATCATCGATGATCGTCGAGGCTGACCTGCCCGCCCGGGTGACCTGCCTGCCCCGGCGCCCCGACGCCCCGGTGAACGGTCGGCCTGATGATCGGCCGGCCCGGTGATCGGTCGATGCGGCGGATGGGAGGGAGCACGTACGTTCCGTCGAGGACGTCGGCCCCCGGCTCGTAGATCCGTAGGACGGGCCGGAAATCGCCGACCGCCGCGGGCAGCCAGTTGTCAAGCGGCCCGCCGTCCTCCAGGGGATCACTCTGGAGCAGGATGCGCACCGAGCCGTCCGGACCGCGGCGCAGATCGCGGTCGCCGCTCCGCAGGGAATACCGGTGCAGGGGATTCTCGACGAGGTAGTACTCGGGCGCGTCGTACATCGTCAGCGACCAGAACGCGGCCTGCGGCGGCGGCACCAGCTCCAGCAGGTACCGGTGGGCCCCGCTCAGCTGACGGCCGTCCGTGTCAATGGCACGGCTCGCCTGGATCTCCTCATAGCCGTGTGTCGCACCCCGCGGGAGCCGGGCGGCCATCGCCCGGGCGAGACGGGCCTGTGCCCGATCGCTTATCCGCCAGGCCGGATCGTCGATCGTGCCCGGTCCGAGTCGGTCCAGGTTGAAGTCGAGGGCATGCGGGGTGCTCACCCAGCCGTTCGTCAGCGCCCGGCCGGCGTGCGCCACCCGTTCGAGCTTGTCGCGGCCGGCGCGCAGCCCGGTGCGCAGGGACCAGGCGAGGCCCGGGTTGGGGTCGACGTACGGCGAAGGATCGTCGAGGATCCCGAGCGAGGTGAAGTGGCGGGCGTACTCGGCCTCGGCCCGCGACGGAGGATAGGAGCGCAGCCAGATGCGCAGCTCCTCCCAGAACCGGAGGTCGTCACAGACCCTCTTCGAGTGTTCTGGCGGTCCCTCCGCGCGGCGGGCCTCGGGATCCAGCGGGCTCAGGTCCAGTTCCTCCTGCAGCCGGGACACCGCCGCGATGTCCGCCGGGCCGTCGAAGCCGAACCGGTTGATCAGCGTCAGCAGCCGGGTCGGTGCCTCGATGCGGGCCAGCGACGCGGGCGCGCTGCCTGTCCAGCCCGGCGGGACGAGCAGATAGCGCCCACCCCGTCCGCCGGTGGTTCGCCGTCCCACGTAGGCGAAGTTGTTCCGCCAGGCGTCCATGAAGATCATAACGCTGTAACGATCCGGCGTGTCGGGGATCCGCAGGACCAGCGGACCCGGCGTGAGATCGACCTCGGCCACCGAGCACAGGGCGTCGTTGTCGACGCTGACGAAGCAGGACAGTGGCGCGGGTGGTTCCGTCTCGTGAGCGAAGGCGTTGTACCCGGCAGGCCGGATTGGCCCGATTCCCTCAGCCGCCGTCCGTACGCTCAGCCGGACGTTGCTGACCAGGGGATATCCGAAGATGAACGCCTCGGCAGCCAGCCCGAGCCGATGGTCACTCGCGAGCATGCGGTCCTCCCCGTGCTCGTCATCTCCTTTTCAGTGGTCGCCCCCACGCCCCCACGTTTCAGTGGTCGCCCCCACAGTGGCCGCCTCCACAGTCCGTGCCCTTCTTTGTGGTGTGGTACCCACCGGATGCCGTCCGGGGGCCGGGCAGCATCCGGTGATCCGCCCGGTCCTCGACGTCGGCCGACGGGCCACCGATCACCGCTGTGAGGAAGGCGGGCGCGATGCCCTAGCGGGAGTTTCCTAGATAGTTCGATCTTGGTTGGAGTTTTCGCAGCCCATGACCAAAGCTGATCTTCCGGATGTGTATTACCTAAGCTTGTCGTTTAACCTTCGGGTATCACTCTGTGTGATAGTCGCTGGTGGTTTGGGGTGGGCCGGCGTGTCGCCGGGACGTGAAGCGGCCTTCTGTTGATCCT
>NZ_CDWWXB010000221.1:0-1095 GCF_977971855.1 Frankia sp. CoWAU3
TGGGGAAAGGGACGCTTCGCTCGCGCTGTGTCGCCCAGGGCGCCCCGAGTCACCCCACAGCACGTCTACAAAACGTCACCGATCGCAACGTAGCGTGATCTCTGCGCGGCCCTGGGAAGGGACGGGGGCACGGTGGCCGCGCGGTGGATGATCGGCAGGCGGTATGAGCTCGAGGCTGTTCCATTGGCCAAGGGCGGAATGGGTGAGGTCTGGGTCGGCCGGGATGTGAAACTCGACCGGGAGATCGCGGTCAAGTTCGTCCGTTTTCCCGACGGCCAGCCCGACCAGGAGCTGATCCGCCGGTTCATCCGGGAGTCCCGCATCACCGCCCGCCTGCTGCATCCGGGGGTGCCGGCGGTGTACGACGCGGGTACCCACGAGGAGCGTCCCTACCTGGTCATGCAGCGGGTGCACGGCCTCAGCGTGGCGGATCTCGTCGCCGAGCAGGGCGCGCTGCCCGTCGGCTGGGCCGCCGCGATTGCCGCCCAGGTGGCCTCGGTGCTCGCGGTGGCGCACCGAGCGTCGCTCGTGCACCGCGACCTCAAACCGGCGAACCTGATGCTGGAGCCGGACGGTACCGTGAAGGTGCTGGACTTCGGGCTCGCCGTTGCGCTCGACCGGACCAACCTGTCGAAGATCACGGTGACCGGCCAGCACCTCGGCAGCCCTGCCTACATGGCGCCCGAGCAGGTGCTTGCCGGCCTGAGCACGCCCGCCACCGACATCTACGCGCTGGGTGCCACGCTGTTCGAGATGTTGACCGGTCAGCGGCTGTTCGCCGGTGCGTCGTCCTACACGGTGATGAACAAGCAGGTCGAGGAGGTCCCGGCGCGGGTGCGGTCGCTGCGCGCCGACGTGCCGCGCGGCCTCGACGAGCTGGTCGCCGCGATGCTGAGCAAGGCACCGGAGGATCGCCCGTACGGCGTGGAGAAGGTGTACGCGGCGTTGGTCGAATCCGTGGTGGACCTCGGCCCGCTTCCCGGGGCCGTCGACGACGCCGTGGACAACCCGGTAAGGATGTATGCGGCGGTCGCGGCCCGGGTGGTACCGCGCGGGGTGGCCCGGAACACCGCCGCCTCCACACGGGGATCCGCC
>NZ_CDWWXB010000221.1:1634-5961 GCF_977971855.1 Frankia sp. CoWAU3
TTCGTCGTGCCCGGGACGAGGCTCGGACGTTGGCCCGGGCTTCCCGCTACAGCCAGGCCGCCGGTGTGCTGGCGGCGGCGGTGGACCGGGCCGGTCGTGCCCTCGGCCACGACAGCGCGGACGTGCTCGCGCTCCGTCTCGATCTGGCGGACCACCTGTTCGAGGGCGGTGACTTCCGCCGCGCGGTGGACGGCTACCGCACGCTTCTCGTCGATCTCGTCCACCGGGACGCTCCGGACAGCGAGCGGGTTCTGCGCTGCCGTCTGCGGGAGGCAACCTGCCGGGCCCTGATCGGTGAGACCGGCCAGGCGCTCGAACAGCTTCGTGGGCTGCTGGAGGACGAGATCAGGGTGTTCGGTGCGGACGACGCCCAGGTCTTCGAGCTGCGACGGCAGATCGGGCTGTTGCAGCTCGGCGCCGGCCATCGGGCGTCGGCAGCCGAGACCCTATCGGCGCTGCTCGCCGATCTGCTCAGGGTCTGGGGGACGGAGCATCCGATGGTGCCCGTCGTCCGGGAGCTGCTGGCCGGTGCCGTCGGTTGATCGACGGCGGAATCGACTGTCATGAGCGTCCCATCCCGTCTGTTGTGAGTGTTGTGGCGGGGGACACGCCGGGGCGGGGCGGCACCGTACAGTCTGACGGTGACGAAGCTGGAAAGCCCCGTGGCGTACGATCCCGGTTCCCAGGCCGGTCCCCATCCCGGTCCCCAGGCATCGCCACTGCCCGGTTCGGGCGCCGCACCGGCGGGTCCGTTCGTCCCGGGCGAATTCGCCCCGGGCGAAGTGGTCGTGCACCGGTCGTTCACCACCAAGCGGCTCGTCTTCGTCCGCGCGGGTCACGTGGTCGGCCACGATGAGCGCGGCCTGCGGCTGTGGATCCCGCACGGCTGCCCGATGGCCGTCGAGCTGAGTACGGACGGTCGGGGCCTGCGCGACATGCCGTTCGCCGAATGGATCCGCCAATCCACGGTGCTGGTGACGAGGGCCTGGCCTGGGCCGAACATCCTCATGCTGATCCCGCCGGCGGGCGCACACTCGGTGTGGTGGTTCTGGGACCGGCAGGGGCGGTTCGCCCGTTGGTACATCAATCTCGAGGCACCCGCCGTGGCCTGGCGCCACGACGGACTCGTCGGGGTGGATACGACCGACCACGACCTCGACCTGTGGGTCTGCCCGGACCGGACCTGGCAGTGGAAGGACGAGCACGAGCTCGCGGAACGGCTCGCGTTTCCCGAGCACTACTGGGTCACCGACGCGGCGGCGGTGCGGGCCGAGGGCGAGCGGCTGCTGCGGCTCGTCGAGGCGGGGGCGTTCCCGTTCGACGGCACCTGGTGCGATTTCCAGCCGGACCCGTCCTGGCGCACACCGGATACCCTGCCTCCCGGCTGGGACCGCCCCCGGGCGCCGGGTACGACCGAAACCGGCCCGCGCTGAGGGCGATGTCAACAGCCGGCGATATCGAGGGCCGGCGATGTCAACAGCCGGCTACGCCGAGAAGGCCCACCCTGACCAGCGGGCCACCGTCACGATGATTGCCGGCCCGGCGGGCGGGGCGGCCTGGTACTGGTCATATCGGGCGATGAGCAGTTCGACGGCGGGGGCGTGTCCGGGTTCGCCCGCCCGGACGATGCGGGCCTCGCCGTCGGCGCGCGCCCACCACAGCCGCGACCAGTCGTCGTCGTAGGCGTCGACGAGCAGGCTGACCTGAGGATTCTCGGTGATGTTGCGCAGGCGCCGCAGACCCCCGACCGTGCTCTTCGGTTTGTGATCGACTGCGGTGACGACGCTGGCCGCGCCCGCGTTCACGGCGCCCGCGTTCACGGCGAAGGTGACGGGCACGATGTGTGGACGTCCGTCGCCACCGGCGGTGGCCAGCCGGGCGACCCGCGCCGGGGTGAACCGGGTGCGGGCCTCGACGTCGGTCAGCCGCACGGTCCCACCGTAGGATCCCACCGGATGGAGGCGACCACAGGGGGCGGGACGCGATGCGTCGTCCATGCGCCAGACTGGTCAGATGTCCGCCACCCTCGTCGCGTCCGGCCTCACCGTCACCCGCGGTGGGGCGACCGTCCTCGACGGCGTCTCCCTCACCGTCGCGCCCGGCGACCGTCTCGGCGTGGTGGGGCCCAACGGCGTCGGTAAGTCGACGCTGTTGCGTGCCCTCGCCGGGCAGGTGACGCTCGACGCGGGCCGGGTGGATCTCGCGCCGCCGACCGCCAACGTCGGCCTGCTCCCCCAGGAACCCGACCGCCACCCCGGGGAGACCCTGCGGGCCTTCCTCGCCCGTCGCACCGGCGTCGCCGCGGCGCAGGCCGAGCTCGACGCCGCGACCGAGGCGTTGGCCCTGGGCATGTCCGGGGCTCCTGGCATGTCCGGGGTCGACGACCGCTACAGCGTCGCCCTGGAGCGGTGGCTGGCGATCGGCGCGGCCGACCTCGACGCCCGCGCCGAAGAGGTGTGCGCCGATCTCGGTCTGCCCGCGGGCGCGCTCGACAGCCCGACGACGGCGTTGTCCGGCGGGCAGGCCGCCCGGGGATCGCTGGCCGGCGTCCTGCTGTCCCGGTTCGACATCACCCTGCTCGACGAGCCCACCAACGACCTCGACTTCGACGGGCTGGAACGGCTCGAGCGGTTCGTCCAAGGCGTGCCCGGGGCGCTGGTCGTCGTCAGCCACGACCGCGAGTTCCTCGACCGCACCATCGACACCGTCGCCGAACTCGATCCGCACCGGCACGGCCTCACCCTCTTCGCTGGCGGATGGACGGCGTACCTGCAGGCCCGCGAGGTCGCGCGGCGTCAGGCCCGGGAGCGGTACGAGGAGTACGCCGGCCAGCGAGCCGATCTCGTCGCTCAGGCGCAACGCCAGCGGGAGCAGGCGGTGCGGGGTTCGGTGCGGGCGAAGCGGCGGATGCCCGACGGTGACCGGGCTGCCAAGGGAGCCCGGATCGAGGCGGCGACGAAGAGCGCGGCCAGGGTCCGGTCCATCGAGTCCCGCATCGACCGGTTGGCGGAGGTCGAGGAGCCCCGCAAGGAATGGCAGCTGCGCATGTCGATCGCAGCCGCGCCCCGGTCGGGCGATGTCGTCGCGACATTGACCGGCGCGGTGGTGGCCCGGTCGGGCTTCACTCTGGGGCCGGTCGATCTGACGATCGCGTGGGCGGACCGGGTGGTGATCACCGGGCCGAACGGCGGGGGCAAGACGACCATGCTGGGTGCGCTGCTCGGCCGCATCCCCCTGGCCCGGGGGCACCAGGCACTCGGGTCCGGCGTGCGGCTCGGCGAGATCGACCAGGCCCGCGGCCTGTTCCGGGGTGAGGCCACGGCGCTGGCCGTCGCCGAGCGGGCGACCAGTTGGCCGGCGGGTGAGGTGCGCACCCTGTTCGCGAAGTTCGGTCTCGGCCCGGATCAGGTCACCCGGCCGGCGGCGTCCCTGTCGCCGGGAGAACGCACCCGGGCGGGGCTCGCGCTGCTGCAGGCGGTCGGCGTGAACTGCCTGGTGCTCGACGAACCCACCAACCACCTCGACCTTCCGGCGATCGATCAGCTCGAACAGGCGCTGGCCGGCTATGCGGGCACCCTGCTACTCGTCACCCATGATCGGCGCATGCTCGACAGGGTCGCCGTGACCCGCCGGCTGCACGTCAACGGCGGCCTCGTCACCGAGAAGCCCCTCGTCACCGAGAAACCATTGTGACGGCTCGCCGAGAACGTCAGGCGCCGGTGTTTGGCCAGAATGCCGCATGGGGAAACGGGGAGTCCGTGGTGGTCGCGGAACCGAGCACGGCGTTGTTCGGGGTGGTGGCGTTGCCCGTGCTCACCGGTCCTCCGAGGGTGCCCAGATCGGTCAGCCGGCCGCGGTACCAGCGGAACGCGTGGCTGCCCTGACCCGAGGGCACCGTCCCGCACACCACACCGTGATCATTGAGGCCGAGAAGCTCCAGCGGGCCGAGCGGTGAGGTGATCGGGATGCGGCGACCCGCGATCCACAGGAACCCGCCACCCGACGGTCCGAGGCTGCGCACCAGCACCTGACCGAGCCTGTTCACGGCGACCGCCTCGCTGTGCAGGTCAGGTCACTGCCAAGGGTCCCGAGATCGGTCATGCGGCCGCCGTCCCACAGGAACGCGCGGGAATGGCCGTCCGAGGTCTCGCTGGTCCCCACGATCTGCCTGGCGTTGTTCACGTCGGCGACGACGGTCGAGGAACCGCCGAGGGTCCCGAGATCCGATATTGTGCCGGCCGACCAGAGAAACCCGTGGCTGGCGCCCTCCCGGGTGACCCTGTTACCCAGGGCCGCGCAGAGATTACGCTACGTTGTGATCGGTGAT
>NZ_CDWWXB010000222.1:0-3574 GCF_977971855.1 Frankia sp. CoWAU3
ACGACCGGCGGCCAGAACGGCCAGTCCACCAGGCCCGCGGCACTCGCGCCGGCGCCGGCGAGCGCGCACGTGCAGCCGGCGATGTTCTTGGCCGAACCGAACCAGGTGAGGATCCACTGTCCCCGGCCGGGGATCGGCGCCGACGGGGGTGGTGCCGGGCGCGGGAGCCGCGGTGGACGCGGCGTCGGCGGTTCACTGGTAGCCACGGATGTCCTTGAACGCGTCCGCCAGCGACGAGGTACGAGCGTCGAACACCGCGCCGCCGGTGTCGGCGGAGATGTCCCGCAGCGCCGCCGGGTCGGCCTCCCCGAAGGCGATCGTGAAGGTACGCACGGCACGCGCGGCCGCCGGCAGCCGCTGATAGGAGGAGCGGAAGTCGGCAGCCGAGATACCGGAGTTGTTCTCCCCGTCGGTCATCAGGACGATCGACGTGAGGTAGCCGGGGTCGGCCTCAACGGCCGCGCCGGCGGCCCGGTAGCCGGCCTCCAGCGCCGAGTAGATCGCGGTGCCGTCCTGGAGCCGCAGGCCGTCCACGAACGTGTTGACGCCCGCCAGATCCGCGGAGCCCGGCCGCGGGTCGTTCACGGCGAAGTCCACGGGGTCGTTGGCCCGGCCGGCGAAGGTGATCATCGTGATCTTCTCGCGACCCCGGAACCGGGCGAACCTGCCGGACAACGTGTCGTCCGCACCGGTAAGTCCGCGCAGCGCCGCTATCCGTGATCCGGCCATCGACCCGGACACGTCGAGCAGGAAGATGGCGTGGCTGGGCCGCCGGAACCGGTCGAGGTAGGCGGACAGCAGCTGGTCGGCGACCTGCCGGCTCGCCGGGAAGGGCAGCTCGGTGAGCGTCCGCGTCGGGAACCGGGCGTCCAACGCCACCCCGGGCAGGGCCGGCCGGCGGCTCGTGGCAGTCTGCAGCCGGTGCTGCGTCCGCGGCAGGCGCAGCCAGCTGACGACCCGGTCATAGAGATCACGCTTGTCCGGCCGCAGCAGCAGGAGAGGGTAGTCGGAGGTGACGATCCCGTCCCGGGGATAGATCAGCTCCAATGGTTCGCGCAGCCGGTGCCCGGCGTTCAGGGCCAGCAGCACCGACTCATAGTTGATCATGCCGCCGAGAGTGTCCTGGGAACGGGCGTAGGCGTCGGTCAGGAAACCGGAACTGCCCGCGGTCAGTGCCTGGCCAGAGAAGAACGAGGTCAGCTGGGCAGGTCTGATGTCCTGCGGGCGCAGCGCGTCCGAGGTGCCGGCGAGTGCCGCCGCCACCCCGACCAGGGCGGAGAAACCCGAGTTCGACGCCGCGGGATTCGTCATGGCGTAGGAGAGCTGGCCGGCCGCCACCTTCGCGGCGATGTCGGCCCAGGTCACGTTCGGGTTGCCGGTCCAGCCGAACTGCCAGGCCAGGCTGCGTCGGACCCCGAACACCACCGGCGACAGCATGATCGACGATCGCGCGGCCACGGACGTCGCGCCGTTCGGCAGCAGTCGCAGGTACCGGTCGGAGGCGAACCAGGCGGCGTCGGCCTGGGCGGTGCCCCTGGTAATCGCGTCGGCGCCGTCCAGGGTGCCGGTGTAGCCCAGCCGCAGGGTGACGCCGGGCCCGGGTGAGATCGGGAAGCAGCGGCTGGATGTCCTGGAGTTCGGAGCCGGCGAGGACGGTGAGTTCGCCCGCGGATTCGCCGGTACCGGACCCGCCGGTGCCGGACCCGTCCGCCGGTCCCGGACCTCCGCCCGAGCAGGCGGCCGCGAGCAGCACCGTCAGGAGACACGCGAGCAGGGCCGCGGGCGGCCGTCGGTTCACCGGCCGCCGCCCGGCAGCGTCAGCTCGCCACCGCCGTCGGGGTACGAGCCGAGCTCGCCGAGCTCGCCCGCGGCCGACCGGTCCAGGTAGGCGGTGGCCCTGCCGATCTCGGTGGACAGCGCGTCCACCGTCGTCCGCATGGTGTCCAGCGCGGCGGCGCGGTAGTCGTCGATGGCGTCGATGGTGGCGTAGATGTTCGCGAAGGCCTGCTGGAGGGTCCGCAGCGAGACGGTCGCCGAGGACGCCTGCCGGTGCACGTCGACGCTCTGCCGGCGCAACAGCTCCGACGTGCCAGAAATGATCTTCTCGGTGGTGCTGTTCAGGGCCGAGATCTGGTCAAGGACCAGCTTCTGGTCGGCCAGCGCCTGGGCGACGATCACCGCGGTGCGCAGGGCCGACACGGTCGTGGTGCTCGCCCGGTCCACACCCTTGATGAGTTCGAGGTTGTTGCGCCGGAGCAGGTCCAACGCAAGGTAGCCCTGTGCGCCTCCGGCAAGCTGGGTAAGCAGGTCCTGGTGCTTCTGGCGGACGTAGAACAGCACGTCCCGGCGAAGCTCCTCAGCCCGGTCCGGATCGGTGCCCGCGAGCGCCGCGATCCCCGTCTCGAGCTCACCGTCGAGTCTGCCGGCGAGGTAGGCGTACTCCCGCAGCCGGCCGATCGTCGCCCACAGGTTCTGCTTCTCCTGCTCGATGGCGGCGTTGTCCCGGCGAAGCTCCTCCTGACCGTGCTGCAGGGCGCGCAGGATCCCGTCCAGGTGGGCCTGCGACGACCGGTAGGACGCGAAGTAGTCCCGCAGCCGGTTGCCGAAGGGGAGCACGCCAAGCAGCTTTCTGGGGGCGTCGAGATTCTGCCGGGAGGGGTCGAGGTCCGCCACGACCCGGCGCAGCTCGACCAGGGACTTCGACACCGCCGAGGTCTGGTCGAAGGGCCCGGAGTTCATCGCCCGGGTGGGCTTGCCGAGCAACCGGTTGGACACCGACGCCGATTCCCGGATCTCCTTCTCCCCCAGCCGGTGCACGGCGGCGACCTTCGACGCGAACGCCGGCGAGTGGGCATCGATGGACAGCAGCGTGCGCGCGAACGTGCCAGCCTGCTCGTCCAGTCGGGCCACGGCGTCCGGATCGATCGGAACGGCCGGTTCGGCCCGGTCAAGGGGCACCGGTGCCACCGGCTCGGGCGGGGTCAGCACCAGGCCGCCGGGGGACGTATTGCCAGGTGCCGTATTCCGGTCGGCGGCCGGCGGTTGCGTGGTCAACCGGGTCTCCCCTGCGCCTGGTTCACAATCTTGCGTTCCTCGATGGCGGCGGTGGGCGGTTCCACCACGTCGACCAGTGACGGCGGCGGCGCGAGACCCCGTTCGGTGGCCAGGCGGCGGCCGTACGCGGCATCCGCGGTACGAAACCCGTGCTGAGCCGCGAGACGCTGCAGCTGCGGGTCGGTGGCAAGCAGCCGCCCGGCGGCATCTCCATCGGCGGTCAGTGGTACCATTGTGTGCTTCGCGTAGATCGTTGGCTCCGGGTACATGAGGACCATGTCGGGGCTGATGGAGCCGTCGTTCGCGAGCTGACGGGCGACGAACTGCGCCTCGTAGATCATGGCCATCGGCGTCTTCCCCATCCCGATGGTGAGGAAGTCGTCGAAGGGTTCCTGGGTGGACTGCTCGACATAGCCCTGCTTGACGAACAGCGGTGCGCAGCGGGCGGCCACCCGATCCGCCGCGGCGCTGTCGGCGACGACGTTACCGCCGTTCTCGACATAGCTGGCGATCGCCAGGT